>CANHKJ010000103.1 GCA_947460915.1 Verrucomicrobiia bacterium | reverse complement strand
CACTCCCTCCCTCATCGTTCGCCGCCATGACCACCAACCATACAAACCAAGGATGAGAAAAAATCCATATTGCGCCGCATAAATCACGGAACCTTTATCGAGATAAATGTGAATGCCTAAGACATTGACGATCAACCAGCAGATCCAGTTTTCCATGCGCTTTCTCGCTTGAAGAAATTGCGCGAAGTAACTTAGCACCGTAGTGGTCGCATCACGCCAAAGCAAAGCCGGCGCAGCCATCCAGGATACATGTTCAGAAAAATACTTCACACTACTGCCCCAGACCGCCACTGCCACCAGCGCACCAATGAACAGAGTCATTTGCTGCCGCCGCTTGAGCCAGCTCGGACGAAATGATTCCTTCGCGCAGCCATACCGATGCCACATCGCCCAGCAATACAGCTGCAGTGGCACATACGAAACATACAGAATTCCATCAGAAACCAAATGCCACCTCGTGAATGCGAGCCATGCCGAGATTAGTGCCCACAGGATTCCCAGCGGCCAGCCAAGAATCTGCTGCCGCGCGATAAGAATGACACTCACCACCGCGAATGCGGTGCCGATGTACTCTGGTGCCTGACCAGCTAAGAATCCCTGCCAATCCATATATAATAAAATCTGTTAGAATTCGCGACGCACTGTGATACCGATCTGACGAGGTTGAGCGAGCGACTCATAACGACGGGTCGCATATCCGACATCGGGATCATTGCCGAAGTTGAACACACGTTGCGTGTATTTTTCATCTAACAAATTTTTCGCCCACAGACTCACCGTCCAATCATCTTTGGCGTAGCCGATGCTCGCATTGACATTGAAAAATCCATCGCGTTTTTCTGCGTGATCATTCGATTCAAAAAACTCGCTGCGCCCCGTGAAATCCAGCGCGCTAAAAAATCCCGATTCATGCTGATACCGACCACCCATCGACCATGTGTGAGCAGGTGTCGCAGCGAGTTCACGACCACCACCTGTGCCACCTTTTGATAACGTATATTCCTCGATCGATGACGTCATCACGCCGATGCTGCTGTAGAGCGAGAGTCCGTCATTGACTTGCAGATTGGACTCGATTTCCACGCCAGTTATGTAGGCATCGCCTCCATTTTCCTCGGCAAAGCTGAATTCGCCACCCACCCCATCAGAATAGCGCACCTGAGTATCATTGCGCTGGAGATAAAAGCCGGTGATCGCAGAAGTAAGCCGACCATCCATCCAATTGCCGCGCATTCCCAACTCGTAATTCCACAGATCCTCCGTGTCAAAAGTCAGCGGGTCAGTGGCGGGATCGATTTCGCGCGCATCCAAATTTAAACCACCTGCTTTGTAGCCTCGTGCGATCGAAGCAAAGCCTAACAACCGATCATTCAAATCGTGCTCGTAGGTCAACTTCCCACCAAACATGGTATCGGAAAATTCGGGGGAAAACGAATCACCATTGCGCGGGTTCAAGCTATCAGCCTTGCTATCCACATGCTCCAAACGCAGCCCCAGGATCAAGCGATCACGTTCGGACAAATCATGCCCCGCCTGACCAAAGATCGCATAGTTTTCCGAGGTGTAATCCGTAACTAAGCGCGGCACCCGATCCGTCTCGCCCCGCAGATATTCGCTCGTTTCATCAGTCACACCCACAAAGCCCCCCAGTGTCCACCGATCAATCAGTCCGAACACTCTCTGTGCTTCAGGAGCCGAATCCAAGCGAACTTCCTGTGAGAAATTTTTGCGCGCGCGATCCAACTCGCTGATACCTTGATAGGACGCCGAGGTCCAGTCCTCATCATAACTGTAAAAAGAATCCGTGTTGGTGCCTGAAGTAATCGAAGTGAGTTTCGCCCCCTGCCAACCATCATAGGTCACGCGCACGCTACCGCCAAGTGATCGCTGAAAGTCCCGCCCCGGTTCATCGCTGAAAGTATTCCAACCATTGTTATCGAGAGCGAATTCATCATAGCCGTTGTCGAGATACGCATGAAAAATCGTCGCATCCACCCGTAGATCTGAGCTCGGATTCCAGGTCAAGCGCAGCCGCGAAGTCCACTCATCCAGTGCGTTTGTATCTTGATTCAAAAACACATTGCGGCGGAAGCCATCGCTCTGATTGCGATACAGCGAAAAGCGGAACATCAACTCCTCGGGATTGCGCTGCAACAAAGGACCGCCAAAGGCCAGACCTGCGGCGAATAGATCATCCTGACCAGCCGTCACTTCGGTGCGACCTGTCCAGTGTGGCGTTGGGCTGGCAGAAGTCATACGCACCATCCCACCAGCAGCATTCACGCCAAACGCTCCCGCCTGCGGTCCGCGCAGCACCTCCACTTGCTCCATGTCAAACGCACTCGCCACCGATGCGATACCCGTGAAATCGATATCATCGACCACGAAGCGAACGGAGAAATCCGGAGACTCACCCTCAAACTGAGAATTTTCTCCCATGCCACGAAGCTGGAAATACCGCGGACGCGAGGTGCCGCCCGTGGATGTCAGATTGGGCGTGCGCTCGATCAAATCCGCAAAATGCCGAATGTTCGGATTCTTCAAGCTTTCCGCATCATATACAGAAACACTGGCTGGAATATCGCTCAATAGTGATTGCCATAAGTCCGAGGTGACGACCATCTCTTTGAGTTCCTCAGTTTGCGGAGGTTGTCCCTCTGTTTTCTGCTCGATCTCTTGCGAAAATCCGCAGGCCATCGATAAGAGGCTCAGGGATCCCAACGAAAAATTACGCGTGTAAGATGATGTGCTGTAAGTCATAATGGTAGTGTGTTTGAAAAACATTCACACCACTCAGCAGCCAGAGAAAGATCACCACTGTAAAAAGTCCGCAGGCATTTTCGCCAGCAGAAAAATAGAACAATAGATCTCTCGCTCTCGACTTCCTACGGCGGTGCGAACCGCATCAGGTTCCAAGGGTCCTTCGTATGAAGTCTCAGCCGTGCTCTCGTGAAAAAAACACCGCCCCCCTGTCAAGATTGCGCCCAATCCCTACAACTGAACGTTTGCCATAGCAAGAAGAAAAATTCTCAGGACATTTTCATACCATCACTGCAACGGTGGCTTAAGCTCGATAGTGATTCATTCACAAAGCAATTTCAGGTGACGTCAAAAAATTCGTCGCGAAACGCTTGATAAGATGAGAATTCAACCACCATTTTTCACTCGCCCGATTGCGCGATCTTCGTTTACCATCGCTCCCATGCCAACATCCTTTGCTGTTTTCTCTGCTACCCATGGCATCGCTGTGATGCTGGGTTTTCTGGTATTGGCAGGATTTATGATCATCGCCCGATATTCGGCACGCGGAAAAACCATCGTCACAGGATTGCTCGCATTTTTCTGTCTCGCCGCCTATGGCTATTCGCAATGGGTCTGGTCCACTTGCACGGAGGCGACTTCGCTCGATAGCATTTTGCCATTTCATCTTTGTGACTTCGCAGGTTTTCTCGCAGGCTATGCTCTTTTATCCAGAAAACCCCTAGCACGTGAGCTGACCTTCTACTGGGGCCTCGCTGGCACACTACAAGGATTGATCACCCCTGCACTCCCCTATGATCTTCCCCACCCAGCCTTCTTTACCTTCTTTCTCCATCACTTCGCTATCGTTGGCGCCGCCTTGTTTTTGCCTATTTGCGATGGCTGGCGTCCGCAGCAGCCCTTCTACAAAAGCCCGCTACGCGCGTTTTTGTGGATCAATCTCTATCTGATTTTTGCTGGCACGATGAATGTTTTGCTAGGCACCAACTTCGGATTCCTTGCTCATCCGCCAATCAATCCCAGCCTGATCGACCATCTCGGCCCCTGGCCGTGGTATATTGTTTCCTTCGAAATTATCGGTCTTGCGCTGTTTTTTCTACTCACTCTCCCTATGATCCGCAAAAATCGCACCGCTGGCTCAATCGCGGGTTGAAATTTTCTAGAAAAACACGAAGCTCATCCGCGCATGGCCACTACTACCACTCGACCCGCCGGAAAAAAAGTCCTACTCATGGGCACCTGCCTCTGCGATGCCTTCTATGATGACGTCGCGCGCGCTACCGTGGAAGTGTTAGAACATCTCGGCGTGGAAGTCGTTTTCCCCGAAAACCAAACCTGCTGCGGCCAACCCGCCTTCAACTCGGGCGATTGGAATGCATCGCGCAAGGTCGCTCTGCACACCGCGAAAGTGTTCGCTGGCGATCTTCCGGTCATCGTCCCCAGCGGCTCCTGCGCAGCCATGTGTTTCCACGGCAATCCTCTGCAATTCGAAGAATGCCCCGATCCCTCGATCGATTCTCTCGCCAACCGCACCTGGGAAATCATGGACTTCATCGTCCACGGCCTTGGCATCACCACGTGGCCCGGCAAACTGCCAGAACCCATCAAGATCGCCTTCCATCGCTCCTGTCACTCACGCGGCACTTGCTCGGGCGAATCCACCCGCACCCTGCTTTCCTCGATCGAAAACGTCACCCTCATCCCCTTCGGCCAGTCCGAGCAATGCTGCGGTTTCGGCGGCACCTTCTCGGTAACCTTTCCCCACATTTCTGGGAAAATGGGTACGCTCAAGCTCGACCACGTGCTCGAACAACACCCCGATCTCCTTATCAGCGGCGATATGTCCTGCCTCATGCACCTCTCCGGACTCGCCACCACCCAAGGCCGCCCCGTCCCCATCAAACACGCCATCCAAGTCCTCCGCGACTCTCTCTCTCGCTAACATCTCCCACTGATCACTGCTCACTGATCACTCACCACTTGATTTTATGTTCCAATCTCTTGCCGACTCTCTCGACAAAACCTTCCGCAACCTCCGCGGTGTCGGAAAAATTTCCGAATCCAACGTCACCGATGCCCTGCGCGAAATCCGCCTCGCGTTGTTAGAAGCCGATGTCGAGTTTTCGGTCGCCCGCGATTTCATCAATCGTATCAAAGATAAAGCCGTCGGTGTCGATGTTCTCAAGTCGATCAAACCTGGCGAGCAAATCGTCAAAATTTTCCACGATGAGCTCGCCGCTCTACTCGGCGGTGACAATGCCCCGCTCGATCTCAATCCACCTGCCCGCATCCTGCTCTGCGGTCTCAACGGTGCTGGTAAAACCACCACTGCGGCGAAACTTGCCTATCGATTGAAAAAAGAAGGCCGTCGCCCCGTGCTCGTTGCCATCGACCTCTATCGCCCCGCTGCCATCGAGCAATTGGCCACCCTCGCCCGTCAAGTCGAGGTTCCTTGCTACACGCCCGATGCCTCAGAAAAAGATCTCGTCAAGGTCGCCAAGGACGCGCTGAAATGGGCCGAAACCCAAGACCACAGCGTCATCATTTTCGATACCGCTGGCCGCCAAGAGCTCGATGACAACCTCATCACCGAGCTCAAAAAACTCCACACCTTCCTCGCCCCCAAGGAAACCCTGCTCGTCGCCGACTCCGCCGCGGGACAACAAGCCGTTTCCGTAGCCACCCACTTCAATGACGCCGTCGGCCTCACCGGGATCATTCTCACCAAGCTCGATGGCGATGCCCGTGGTGGTGCCGCGCTCTCGATGCGTGCCGTCACTGGCAAGCCGATCAAATACATCGGCGAAGGCGAAAAAATCGACCAACTCGGCGAGTTCCATCCCGTCCGCATGGCCGACCGGATTCTCGGCATGGGTGACATCGTTGGCATGGTCGAACAAGTGGCCGACAAGATCAACGAGGCCGATGCCATGCGCAGCGCCCAACGCATGGCCGAGGGCAAATTCGATTTCACCGACTTCCTCGATCAAATGAAAATGATCCAGAACATGGGCCCGCTCGAAGGCCTACTAGGCTTGCTCCCAGGCTTCAGCAAAATCAAAAAACAACTTCCCTCCAATGCCTTTGACGGCAAGAAAATGAAACGCACCGAGGCCATCGTGCTCAGCATGACCAAGGACGAACGAGTGCGCCCCGAGATCATCCGCGGCACCCGCCGCGCCCGCATCGCCAAAGGCTCCGGCACCACACTACAAGAAGTCAACGCCCTGCTCAAACAGTTCGGTCAAATGCGCGAAATGATGCGCTCACCGCACAAAATGAAAAACATGATGAAAGCCATGTCCGGCGGCGCCGACAGCCTCGATCAACTCGGTGACATGAAACGCGGCTTTGGTACTTTCGGCGGCAAAAGACGCTAAGCGTAGCGGTGGATTCCACTCGTCGCGTCTAAACACACATCTTTCCTTCTTTCATGATCTCAACAAAAGCTCACAGGAAGACAGCGATAACGAAACTACAGAGCAAAAAAATCATCTACCTTGCGTCGATGGATTTCTAAACCCGAAAGCCGAAGTTGCATTGGGTTCATAGCTTATTTGACCGTAGATTACTCAGATTTCGCAGACCAAGATATGCACGAAACAGTGCCGAGTAAAAGGTTTACGTAATCTCTTCAAAATCTGATCAGCGTAATCTGCGGTTCCATATCGGATTTCGGGCTAAATCCACGCCGCATCAAAATCGCTCTGCAATGAATTCTTATTGCCGTTCCATACGGATCTGCACCCATTTCATACAATATTCACATTTTTTATGCGAATTCTTCAGGAATACTCTTGACGGAATCTGCACAATAACAAAGAATTCCTGTGTATTTTAACAAAGTTTAAAATTTATACACTATAACACCTAAAATGAAAATTACATTACCAACCAGCGACAAAAACCAAAACCACAGTTTGCACATGATAAGAGGAGTTGCAGACGCGGGCTTGCTGTTTTCCGCAGTAGCCTCGATGTTGATTTTGGCAGCAAACCAAAGCCAAGCAGAGACGACGATCAACAAACCAGTTGTAAAGGTTCAAGGTGAAATCAGGCCTGATGGTGTTGCTGCTACAGCAGGCGGCAATGGGCAGGACGGCATTATTGGTGAAGCTGGTGGAAACGGCCTGAACGGAACGAATGGGCAAGATGGCTTAAGCACTCTGAGTGGTCTCAGCGGTGACGCTGGAGCTAATGGTCTCAACGGTAATGGTGGTGGTATTGCCAATAACGGAGTTAATGGCCAGAATGGAGGAAATGGAAGGATCGGCCTTAGCACGAACAATTCCGTAGTGAAAATTGACAAAAATTCTGCGATTCACGGAGGAGATGGAGGAAATGCTGGTAACGGCGGTAACGGCGGTAACGGCGGGGCCGGCGGTGATGGTGGCGACGGCGGAAACGGTGGAATCGGGGGCAATGGTGCAGACGGTGACTCAACGCTCCCCTTTGCAGGCAATGGTGGCAATGGTGGTGCAGGCGGCAACGGCGGATTCGGAGGCAAAGGTGGCTTGGGTGGTTTTGCCGGTTTTGGTGGAAATGCTGGTAATGGAGCTCTAGGCCTTACAGGAAGTGGACTAACCGTTTACAACTATGGAGAGATCACAGGTGGCTCCGGCGGCAAAGCTGGAGTTGCTGGATTTGCCGGTTTTGACGGAGTTAATGGAACCGATGGCAACAGCGGAAACGGTGGAAACGGTGGCTTCGGCGGAGATGGTGCTTCAGGCTTATTCTTAGGCTCGGGCGGTGGCGCCGGAGGAGATGGCGGTGATGGAGGCAGCTCCAAAGCTGGCAACGGCGGTAATGGCGGACTTGGTGGTCGAGGTGGCGACGGAGCTGCGGGTGTTGACGCCATTATTCCTGGAGATTCTGGATTGAGCGGAGGCAACGGCGGAGCCGGTGGATCTGGCGGTCTCGGAGGTATCGGATTTACAGTCGGCGCAGACGGAAGCGGCGGTAACGGTGGCAACGGCGGTAACGGTGGCAACGGCGCAGATGGTGATTTAACTACTCCAAATGGTGGACCTGGCGCTAATGCAGGATCAGGTGGCGTCGCTGGCGAAGGAGGCGGAATCGCTCCGAGCGGTAAAGCAGGTAACCCAGGCCTTGTAGGTTCAGGTGGTGACGCTTTTGGAGCTGGAACAAATGGGCCTAACGGCACGATCGGTGGTAACGCTGCCATCGCAGGCGACGCCGGTGATGGCGGAGCAGGTGGCACTAGCGGTTTGGCTGGCCTTGGAGGCATCGGCGGTCTCGGAGGCAAAGGTGGCCTTGGCGGAATTGGTGGTGACGGCGATGCCGCGCTGATCCTGAGTGGATTAGACAACCATATCTTTAACTGGGGATCTATCATTGGTGGCGACGCAGGTGACATCAACCACAAAGCAGGATCGGCAATTGTTGTTCAGTCTGACGCTGTGGCCAGTATCAAAAACCTTGGAAATATTACAGCAGGTAGCGGTGGTAATATCCCAACCTACGGCATCGACAACCAAGGAACAATCAACAGCCTCACCAACGGACAAGGCGGCGATGTAGCTAGCTTGACCTACCGTGGGCAACTTCCCAGCAGCTATGAGGTAATCATCAAATCCCCTACTCGATATGGTCAATTGGCTGTCAGTGGTGACGATACAACTAAGCAAATGTCCGTAATCGTTGGCGGTTTGGCAGCCCCAAGAACAGGGTTGTATGAAAATGTTGTAACGGGTGTAACTGATGCAGGCATTTCCAATGAGGCTGTAGTTACTCTAGGTGGCACTGGCTTGCTCTCAGCCTTATCTGCTAGTGGTGTCAATGAGTGGGATCTTAGTGTCTTGAACTTTGGCCGGGATATGGCAGAGCCTCAGGCATTCTTCTTAAAGCAAAACGTACTATCTGTGCGTCGCACTCTTGACTACGACTGCGAGTTGTTTGACGAAAACGGAGCTTCGATTACATACATGACCCATTTCGACTCTTATGAATCACAAAACTTCGGAGGTGGCAGTTTCGGAGAACTTTCGGGAACTTTGCTAGGAGCTAAACGCATTAACGAGGAGCTTCACATTGGAGGTTTCTTGGACTGGCGCGATTACGGTGATGAGATTCAGGGAATCGACAATGTCAACCGTCGTCCGATCATGGGTGCATTTGCTAGCTATTCCCAGAATGCGAATGGAACTGGCCTTCAGGCTCGTTTTTCAGTAGCTTCTGAGAGTGGACAAGCAGACTTTTCTCATGCAGCCCTCATGGACAACGGAGCTTCAGTTTCCGGAGAATCCGATTATGATTCCTACGGCGTGGGTGCCGAAGCCGGTTGGGGCATTCGCTTGATGGATTCACACGTAGTCACGCCATTCGCAAGTATCAATCACCTGGCATCCACACGTGATGCTTACAGCGATTCATCTGCAGCCGATGTGCAGGATCAATTCAGCTATGACTCTTACTCGGCAGAGTATACAACAGCCACGTTGGGAGTTCGCTTTAACGGACAAGTGATCTCCAATGTCAAATACGTTGGCAGCCTCGGAGTTGAAAGCGTTCTCGGTGGTGATACCGATACTTACGCACTTGCTGGCCAGTTTGGCAATGCAAGCTACAACGCGCAAGATGTCATTACTGACTGGAGTTTCAATACATCAGCCGGCGTAATCTACATGGTGAATGATACCACATCCATGATGCTATCCGGTTATGTTCGCCAGATGGAAGGCGGCCAGAATTCCACCGGTGCATCTTTGTCTTACAACATAGGTTTTTAATCTATTGTTGCTAAGCAAGTTTAATTCAATGAAAGGCCTTGGATCTCCAAGGCCTTTTTTT
>CANHKJ010000102.1 GCA_947460915.1 Verrucomicrobiia bacterium | reverse complement strand
GATTTCGCTGGCGCGGGCGAAGTCGGTGAGGGCTTGGCTGCCTGCGGGGAAGGCGGCAAGATGGTTGATCGCAAAGCGGTTGATGCGTCCGAGTGCTTCAATAACGGAATAATCTTTGTCTTTCATATTGTTTGGGAGGGATAGATGTTTTTCTGATTCTATCTCATGGCTAGGCATAGCATGCTGGGTGCATTTTGGCAATATGGGAGTTTGATCATTTTCCGCTAGGCTGGGATTCTAAGGCCAAGGTGCAATCTTTCAGCTGTGGTGAAGGATGTGGCTGCAGACGGGGGCAATGTGTCCAGCAGCGGAGGGCGGTGTGACGGAAGGCGGGACTAATGTGTCCAGTAGTGGAGGGCGATGTGACGGAAGGCGGCGGTGATGTAATCAGTAACGGAGAGCGATGCGACAGAAGGCGGGGGAGATGTGTCCAGTAGCGGAGATCAATGTGGCGCAGGGGGGACGAATTGTGAAGTGCTGCGGGCTGTGATGTGTTGGTCAAAGTTTTCTCACGAGCTTGACTGACCAACTGAGTTGCCATGGTTCTCCGATGACTAATTTGTGAAACTCAATCAGGATACAGCATGCGACCGCAGTTTTCGCATTGAGTAATTTCTGACCCAGCGAGGACTTTGACCAAGGTGGTCGGCACGAGTTTCATGTGGCAGCCACCGCACATGCCATTGCTCGCTTGCACCACTGCGGAACCATTTTTGGATTTCATCAGCTTTTCATAAAGCGGCAACACCTCCGGATCGACTCCGGAGCAGAGATTTTTGCGCTCGGTGGTGAGCTCCTCTTTGCGTTGAAGCAATTGTGCTTTTTTGGCTGTTAGATCGGCAAGATCCGCGTTGACAAGAGATTGACTGCGAGCGAGCTGGGCTTCGGCCTCTTTGACCTTGGCGCGCAGGTTGTCTGCGATTTCCATGTGCTCGAGCTCTTGTGTTTCGAGCCCGTCAATTTCTTTGGTATAGCGAATTACTTCATTGCCCAGTGCAGTGTATTCTTCGTTCTTGCGCGTTTCAAACTGCTGCTGCTTTAGGCGGAGAATGGTGTTGCGGCGGGTTGCGATATCGAGTTCGATTTTTTTCGTGGCGACTTCACATTGGCGCAGCGCATCGATGGCTTTCTGCAATACCTGTTGATCACCGTTAAGCTGACCATTGGCGTTCGCTTCATCACGAGGAATCCGATCGAGGTCGCGCTGAACGATTAGCAGTTTCTGATCACGCTCTTGGAGAATGAGAAGTTCTTTGATGACAGGATGCATGAAGGAGATGCTGCACGATAATGGAGCAGGGGGCAAGCGTTCGCTCGAAAAAATTGCATTGCGTATTGCTTGGTATTGCAAAGTGAATCATTTTCTGATAAAACTCCCTCGAAATGCCTGAACACGATCCATCGCAAATTCAAATTCGCTGTCCCAAGTGTAGTCAACGCTTTCGCGTTGGGCATGAATTGACAGGCCGGATGGTTGAGTGCGGAGCGTGTGAGCATCGTTTTCGTGTTGGCGATGACTCGCTGGTGAAGCAGAAGAAATTTTATCCTGGTGAGCGACGTGATCCGCATCTGATTCAGTATCCTCGTAAGCCGCACACGGAGTTTTCTGTGCCGAGTCACATGCACACCGCACAATATGCAGAGGCGCCACCAGCGGAGAGATTTGAGCCCGTTTCATTAGGGAAAGTGTTAGTTGGTATTGTTGGTGTGGCGATGATGATCCTTACCGCTTTGGTCTTAATCTTAGCGGGTGCGCAGGGTGCAATGCTCGATGGCGTTACGACGGATCGTCGGATGGTTATTGCTGGATTTGCCGCGGTAGTCGGGGCGATCATGGTGATCTATGCCAATCCAAGAGTGCGCGTAAAAGCGGCAATTTTCGCGATCATGGGAGCACTAGCTTTGATCTTGTTGCCGATGTATTTTAAAGATGGTTCACAACCCTTGGTTCGCTCCATGCGGGTCTTGGATGACGATACCAGCCATGTCGTGCCGGTGAGCTCACTCGAAGAAAAACGGGCAAAATTGCGCGCTGAGATAGGATATGGACCAATGCAAACAGCGCTTGCAGAGGCTAGAGGTGCGCGTAAAGTGATTGGTATTTGGATGAAAGGATTGCAGGAGAGTAATTCTGAGATCGTAGAACGCTATTTGATGCGAATGAGTGGAGCGGGGGAGGCCTCTCACCTTTATCCTCGTAATACACGCCACTATCTACTCGTTTTGGTAGATCCCCAAATTGGCTTCGAGGAAATGGCGAGCCAGTGCGGACGCATGGGGGAGGTAGATCAGACTGATAGTGAATTACAAATCATCTCTGTTTTGGTCGACAACAAACGTTTTGCCGAGCGTCCGATGAATAAGCTCACAGACAAGACCGACGGTGCTTTTTATCAATATAACCTCATGGAAATGGAGGGCATGGACATTCGCCGTATCAATGAGGCTTTGGTGCGGCTCTCTTTGGCTGAGCCTGTGCAATCTCGCGACGACATGCTCAAGCGCATGATTGATCTTTTGCCCATGGCGGATAAAGAAATGCTCACCAATCTCTCCAAGGCATTGATCGTGTGGAGTAATGGCAAAGACGGTGCTCCTGAGGAGGCTATGAAAGTGGCAAAAGAGTATTACGCGAAAATGAAAACGCTGCCACTGGAAACGGTGGGATTTCTGACTCAATGGCCTCAGCCTGAAGTCTATCCAATTTTAGATCAGTTATGGCTTGAAACCCCCGTCGAATGGGAAGCAATTTATGCCAAAAGTGGTAAGCAAGCAGAAGATCACATCATCAAGCACTTAAGTGAAGGCGAAAACGCTCAGCGTATGTCCGCAGCGCGTATCTGCGCTCGCGTTGGCAGCCTGAAATCCATCGAAGCGCTTGAATCTGCGATGAAGATCAATGCTGATCTCGAATTGCAGACCAGTTTCCGCAATGCGATTGAAGCAATTCAGAAAAGTCAGTAAGTGGCTCTGGTGGAAATATTTTTCTGTATCGGATGATTCTGCTGGACGAAGAGTGTGAATTGTCGCTAAGTTCCCGCGCCTTCCGTGATCAAGATCACAAAAGGGTAAAATATTAGGTTAAATGCCACCGTGGCGGAATTGGTAGACGTCGCGGATTTAAAATCCGTTGTCCTTACGGGCGTGCCGGTTCGAGTCCGGCCGGTGGTACTCCTAAGCCTAATGATTCAGAGAACTTCACATCAACTTCGCGCCAACGTCTGCAAGTTCAGAGCGCTCACCACGAGTCAATGCTACATGTGCCGTGAATGGTTGATCTTTTAAGCGATTGCGCGTATAAACCAGACCATTACTGCGGCTATCGACGTAGGGATTGTCGATCTGAGCGGGATCTCCGACGAGCACCAGCTTGGAGCCACGACTCATCCGCGTAACGACCGTTTTTGCTTCTTGAGGTGTGAGCTGTTGGGCCTCGTCGAGGATGAAAAAGCGGTTCGGTATGGAGCGGCCACGGATGTAGCACAGGGCCTCAATCTCAATGATGCCCTGCTCCATGAGCAGTTCCCATGGTTTCTTGACCTTGGGATCGGGCTGGTCTTTTTTGACTTGTTTACGCCGTGGGCCACTAGCTGGCATTTGTGGGCGCATGAGCAAATCAAGAGCGTCATGAATTGGTTGCAGCCATGGTCGCATTTTTTCCTCTAAGGTGCCGGGCAGGAATCCGAGTTGATCCCCCATGGCTACTACTGGTCGACTGATCGTGACTCCATTGTAGCGCCGATTAAACATTTCGTGCAGTCCTACCGCTACTGCGACGAGCGTTTTTCCTGTTCCCGCATGACCGTAGCAGGTTACGAGGGAAATGTCTGGGTTGAGCAAGGCATCAATGAGGCATTTTTGACCGAGATTCAGCGGCTTGAGATTATGACCATCGGGAATTTTTAACACATCGGGGCAAAGCAAGCGTACCAGCATGCCGTGATTGTCCATTCGCGCGGGCATTTGATGGTTGTCGCCCGCATCCAGGAGAACGTATTCATTAACTGATAGTCCGGCGATACGCTCCTCCGCGAGATCAAGCTCACCACTGCTGGCGAAACGTTGGAGCTCAGACGAGTCAACGGGAATTAGTTTGTTGCTGTAGTTGGACACCTCCTCGGGATTGACCTTGTCGTTGAGGTAGTCTTGACAGTCGATTCCCACAGTGCGCGCCTTGAGATGCATATTGAGATCCTTTGTGACGAGCACAACAGAGCCTTGATTGAATTGCTTGATGAGTAGCACGCAAGCGAGAATACGGTGATCCATCCGCTCCTGATCAGGGAAAATGCGGTGAAACAATTCGAGGTCCGCAGAGTTTTTGGGACAGATGAGAGGATCATAGATGACCATCCTTACCGTGCCACCACCTTCGGTTGGCACGCCTTGAGTGACGGGTGCGTCCCCAGTGAAAAGTTCCATCAGCTTGCGATGAACGCGGCGAGCATTCGCGCCGCGCTCGGTTTGCTCACTCTTAAATTTATCGAGCTCTGCCAAAACGTCCGCGGGCACGCAGATGTGATTTTCTTTGAATCGATTGAGACAACTTGGATCATGCAGCAGCACATTCGTATCAAGCACATAGTTTTTCACCTGAACTTCCGGATTTTTGGAGGGCGGAGCGATGAGACCGTAGGCATGCGCATCGTATTTAGTTTGCGATGCGCGTTTGGCAGTTTTTTCGGTTGATTTAGTCACGGGAAATGATTCGGGGAACAGACTTGGAGTGGTGGATTCGCTGCGGTGGATCATTGGTTGATTTTGGGAAATGGCAAGCATTGTGATGAAAAATCGATCCATACAACACAGCCGGGGTTGAACGATGGGAGAGAGGTAAAGGAAAATAATTTCTTACTATTCAATATGTATGAACTATTACGCAGGGCTCAAAAATGGCAATCCTAAAGTATCAATAAGCTCATGAAAATGCTTCATCGCTGGGAGAAAATTACTTTTTTCATAAAATCTGCGGCTTTTTCTTGACTCTTTTGTCAGGAATACTAAAGTTCCGCCCCCGCGCGACAAAAAGCGAAATGGTGACAGGCGCTGCATGCGTTATCAGATTTCTGAGAGTCCTCCATTTCGGTGCTTGTCCGCACTCTTCACATCAGTCTTTTTTCATCATGGCCCACACCAAATCTGCCCAAAAGCGCATCCGCCAAACTGAAGTTCGCACCGAGCGCAATCGCGCTGCGAAAAGCCGTATCAGAACTCTCCGTAAGAAAGTAGCTGATGCTCTCACTGCTGGCGATAAAACTGCTGCTACTGCTGCAGCAAGCGTTCTTGCTTCCGCTGTTGATAAAGCAGCGAAGACCAACTTGATCCACAGCAACAAAGCTGCTAACATCAAGAGCAAGACTGCCAAAGCTCTGGCTACTGCTTAATTAAGCGCCTTTTCCAGATCCGAGCGGATGGGATGTTTCCTATCCGCTTTTTTCTACGCCCTCACTTTTCTAAACTCACCATGAATGCCAACGAATCACGCAAAGACAAAGCTCTGAAAATCGCTGCCAATGCCTCCGCCTATAAGGTTTGCGAGGGCTGCGACTCAATTGTCTCGATCCGTTCCGTATTGTGCCCCAATTGCCATTCTTTTCGTTTCGATGATTCCCGCACCCGCGTAATCTCACAAGCGAAGTTGCTTGGATCACGCGAACAAAATTCTGTCACGGCTAGTGATTTGATGTAATCACGCCTTTTGGTTCATCGCGTTCGTCATAGTTGATGCGAGAAATTTTTCCCTACCCAATAATTTTTTGCCTGATCAGTTGCAGAAACGTGCTATGTTAGGGGCGCATGAAATCATTTACATCATCAGCCTTGGCGGGGCTTGCCTTGCTTCCGCTCGGCTACTCGCAAGTCGCTAGCTCACCGCATGAGGGCAATGCAAAGGTCGATCTGCTGATTGCCGACTCTCATTACCAAGCTGGCAAACCAATCCGCGCAGTCGTGCGCATGATCTACGATCCCGGCTATCACGGCTACTGGATCAATCCTGGCGAAGGAGGCATGAAAACCGAGGTGAAATGGAATTTACCTGATGGTTGGTCGGCAAGCGAGTTGTCATTTCCCGCGCCTCAACGTGAGGTGACTGGAAATCTCGCGTCCTACGCCTACCACGGCGAGGTGCTTTTGCCCTTCGAGCTTACCGCTCCCGCAAATGCCTCTGGCGAGGTGAAAATCGAGGGCGAGTTGAGCTGGCTAGCATGCAATGACAAGGGTTGTGTGCCAGGTGATGCCTTTTTGAGAGCAACTCTCCACAGCGGGGCGTCTCCGTCATCAGCGCAACAAGAGCAAAAGCTGATCGATCTCGCTTGGTCAAAAATCCCTGAGAAAGATCCACGTTGGGAGGTAAACGTCGATGATCGCGATGGCTCGTTGCATTTCACGATACAAGCAAAAGCTGATGAGACCACTTCACTGGAAGGTGCAGAAATTTTCCCCATCGATGAGCAGATCCTCGATCCCGCCACAGCAGTCTTGATCGGAAGCGGCGATGGTTCAGGCAAGAACTTCACGGCCTTAGCCAAACGTAGTGAGTATGCTCCCAAAGAGATTGCATCGCTGCAATTTATCGTGCACTCGTCCAATCTGAAGCGCCCGATTTTGCTAGAATGGAAGAAAAAGTAACTTTTCATTGGACAGTCGAAAATTTTGCGCAAACTTACTATGCTCATCGTGTATTATTGCAATGAGCAAGATATCCAAACAAACAGAAAACAATCCAACAACAAACCAAATCAACCCCTATGATGACAGCAAAAAACATGTTTACTGCAATGGTCAGCGCCATTTCGATCTCGATCTCCGCTAATGCCGCAGAGGTGGGCAAGGCCGCTCCCGATTTCTCCGCCAAAGATGCAAAAGGAACCGATGTCTCGCTCGCCGCGCTGAAAGGCAAAGTGGTGGTGCTCGAGTGGGTCAACCACGGATGCCCCTTCGTCGTAAAGCATTATGGCTCGAAAAACATGCAGAAACTCCAAGAGACTTACACAGGAAAAGGAGTGGTGTGGATCACCATCAATTCCGGATCTAAGGCCAGCGGCAGCTATACCGATGACGCCACGTTCATCAAAATGTCGGAAGAAAAGGGCAGCAAAGCTAGTCATTTGATCGCCGACGAGAGCGGCACCATCGGCAAGGCCTACGATGCGAAAGTCACACCGCACATGTTTGTGATCGATGCCAAAGGCGTGCTTGCCTACAATGGTGCGATCGATTCGAAAAAATCGACCGACGTAGCTGACATTGCCGGTGCCGAGAACTACGTAGTGAAAGCACTAGATGCCGTTTTAGCTGATAAGCCCGTGGAAACTGCAAAAACCGAACCTTATGGTTGCGGGGTGAAATACTAATCGATACTGCGCACTTATTTTCTAGGCATCAGCCCACGGGGCTGGTGCCTTTTTTGCAGCGCAGTGATTGCAAACGCTTGCCTTGGCTTTCCCACAGCAATTGGAAATCAGTCTTCGGGTAGAAAAAATCGCAGTCTTGCCAAGGAATCATCGAAAATTTACCAAACTGCTCCACCTCACTGCGCACCCAGTCGAAATATTCATCATGATCGGTTTTGAATAGAAATTCGGATTCCGGGGCGAGCGCATCCCATAGCGAATACAAAAAATCTTGCTGCACCAATCGTCTCTCGTGATGCCTAGCCTTCGGCCAAGGATCTGGACAAAGCAAATGGAGACGGCTGATCGAGTTCTTTTCCAGCAACCATTCAATCGTGTATTTACTCTCAAGGCGCAAAACCTTTGCATTGGTGAGTCCTGCTCGGGTGATATCGCGTGCGACCTTACGCACGCGACCAAGTAAGCGCTCGACGCCGAGAAAATTACGCTCTGGGAACTCGCGCGCCATCGCCACTAAGAATGCACCATCGCCGCACCCCAAATCGACCTCCAGAGGTTTGT
Source organism: Verrucomicrobiia bacterium (assembly GCA_947460915.1). Lineage (GTDB taxonomy): Bacteria > Verrucomicrobiota > Verrucomicrobiia > Verrucomicrobiales > Akkermansiaceae > UBA956. The sequence goes on along the minus strand of CANHKJ010000102.1, from coordinate 1,676 downwards.
CATTATCCGGAAAAATGTCTGCTTTGCGAACCCGCGAGAAATAATCCGCAGGAACAAACAACCCAGCCTCAACGTTTTTGATTTTTACCTTACCCATGAAGTCGACGCAATTCTGTCCTCAATTCGTGAGCGCTGTCAACGCGCGACTTACCGCTGGATGATCGATTGGAATTTTTTCGCATTTTTCTCATGGTCATGATCTCTGCACTTTGCTAATTTCCATTCCGAACAACAAAAAACATCATGGGTCTATCTATATCATTCGTAGCATTAGTTGTAGTATTCTTGGGCATCGCAGCCATTGTCGTGATGATTCTTGTGGGAATGTATAACGGTCTTGTGCGTGCGCGCAATGGCTTCCGCAATGCGTTCGCGCAAATCGATGTGCAGTTGAAGCGTCGTCATGACCTGATCCCGAACTTGGTGGAGACAGCGAAGGCATTTATGGCGCATGAAAGGGAAACGCTCGAAGCTGTGATCGCGGCGCGCAACCAAGCTGAAAGCATGCGCAATACCGCGGCACTCAATCCAAGTGATGTTAGTGCCGTGGGGCAATTGGCACAAGCTGAAGGTCGACTTGGAGGTGTGGTCGGTCGATTATTCGCTGTCGCCGAAGCATATCCGGATTTGAAATCGAACTCGAATATGATGCAACTCAGCGAGGAGCTTACAACCACTGAAAACAAAGTCTCATTCGCACGTCAGGCCTACAATGATGCAGTCACGTTCTATAATAACAAGCGTGAGGCATTCCCCACGAATTTCATCTCGGGCTTCTTTTCCTTCGGTCCCGCTGCTTTGTTTGAGGTATCTGAGGAGAAAGAGCGCGAAGCCGTAAAGGTCTCGTTCTAATCTCAGGATTTAGCGGGAGGCGGCATGAATTTTTTCGAAGCACAGTATCAAGCTCGCAAGCGCACAAGGTGGCTCGTGCTGTGGTTTGCCTTGGGGGTCTTGGGAACTGTTGCTACCCTATATGGCGCGGTGATCGCCATCACGTATTATGTGGGGCGTGTGGATCAATCCTTCGGCTTCAGCATCGCCGCGATCGGCTTGGTCGTTATTTTGTTAGGGAGTTTTTTTAAGCTGATACAACTCGGGCAAGGTGGTGCCGTGGTGGCGCGCGATATGGGCGCCCGCCCCGTAGATCCCTCCACACGCGATACCGCAGAGCGCCGTTTGCTGAATGTAGTCGAGGAAATGTCCATCGCTTCAGGAATTCCCGCACCACAAGTGTGGGTGATGGACGATGAGGAATCGATCAATGCCTTCGCAGCAGGCACTGAGCCCGGCAATGCGGTGGTGGCAGTGAGCCGTGGTTGCCTCAAAGAACTTACACGCGCCGAACTTCAAGGCGTGGTAGCGCATGAATTCAGTCACATTCTGAATGGTGATATGCGGCTCAATTTACGACTCACTGGTTGGCTGTTCGGTCTGATGATGATCGCGATGCTAGGGCGGGGGATTTTATCCATCCTGCGTCACGTCCGTGTCCGTAGCTCAGGTGATAACAAGAACAGCGCAGGTTTGTTGCTGGCCATCGTTGTGTCAGGTGCTGCCGTATGGTTGATTGGCTCAGTGGGTGTTTTCTTTGGTCGATTGATCCAAGCTGCGGTATCACGTCAGCGCGAATATCTTGCCGACGCCTCGGCCGTGCAGTTCACGCGCGATCCACAAGG
>CANHKJ010000101.1 GCA_947460915.1 Verrucomicrobiia bacterium | reverse complement strand
GCTGCGGGCCTCGGCATCGCCATCCTTTGCTTGCTGCCCTTCAATTTTTTCCGCAAAAAAACGGCGCTTCTGCGCGGTAAGCTTGAGTATTGGATCAACCACATTGAACTTCTCGCCGGTGCGGCTAAAGCCCACGGCCACGATCTCTCCACCTACCAGGCACCCCGTTCCTAATCACGATCATTATGCCGGTCAAACTCTCCAGCAGCGCCGATGCCGACGGCCATGACGAAGCGCGAATCGAGATCGTGCCGCTCATCGACATCATGTTTTTCCTGCTAGCCAGTTTCATGCTCGTCAGCCTCAGCATGACTCAGCTCAATCGCGTGCCTATCGAGCTCCCCGAGTCCGATGCCGCACTTGCTGAGAAAAGCGTGCCACCCTTTCACTTTGCCATCAACGAAAACGGCGTTATCACCCTTGACCAAACGATCCTAACTCCTACCGAAGTCACCGATAAGCTCGCAGCCCTTGAAAATCGCGACGATGTCAACGTACTCATCGCCGCCCACGCCGATGCACGCCACCAACAAGTCATGCGCCTACTCGATGCCGTGCGCGCTGCGGGCATTGAACGCGTGAGCTTTGAAACGAAAAAATGAAAAAGCATCTCTTCACCATCATCAATGCCGTGGGATGCTTGCTTTTGTTAGGCGTCGTATTGCTCCAATGGAGTAAGAACGAGCTTCAGCGCCAAGCCTTTCGTAATGTGCAGAAAGAACTGCGCAGCACCGAGGAAACGCGCGATGAGGCCCTTGATCGTGCCGCTAGCCTCAGCGCCGATCTTGCCGACCTCAAGGTAGCGCTCACTGCCGCTCAGAAATCAGCCGAAGAATCTGCCCTCGCCCAAAAAGCCCAGAGCGATCAACTCGCCACGCTCACCGCCGAGCGCGATCAACTCATCGCCCAGCGCGATGCACAAAACAAAGAGCTCACCGATCAAGTCACCGCCCAAGTTACCGAATGGCAAGAAGCCATCAAAAAGCGCGATGCTACCATCAAAGAGCAAAACGCCCTCCTAGAGGCCCAGAGCCGTAAGCTTAACGAAGCCATCACCAAGTTGAAGCAAGCAGGGGCTAGGTAAATTGGCTTTGGAGATCCAAAACGTTGGCACTTTCGCGACGATTTTTGCAGATACTGGCACGATTCGTGATTCATGTCACTTGACATTCGTCCCCTCATCCGCTTACCCACTGCCCATGGCCAAGCTATCCATTCAACATCTTGATGTCCGCAATAAGGAAGTTCTCATGCGTGTCGACTTCAATGTCCCGCTCAAAGACGGCGCGATCACCGACGACACTCGCATCACCGCAGCGGTGCCATCGATCAAGCATCTCCTTGCTGGCGGCGCCAAGTTGGTCTTGTGTTCACACCTCGGCCGCCCGAAGGGTGTGACAGCTGAGTTGAGCCTCAAGCCTGCTGCTGTGCGTTTGAGTGAACTGCTGGGCCAAGACGTTACACTCGCGCCTGATTCGATCGGTGCCGAGGTTGAGGCACTGCGTGCTGGACTGCAAGCAGGCCAAGTTCTTTTGCTCGAAAACACCCGCTTTTATGCGGAAGACGAAGCGAATAATGCCGACCACGCCAAGAAGCTCGCCGGCCAAGCCGAAATTTTTGTGAATGATGCCTTTGGCACAGCGCACCGCGCCCACGCTTCCACCGAGGGTGTGACTCATTTCGTCAAGCAAAGCGCGATGGGCTTCCTGATGGCTCGTGAGCTGGAATACCTCGTCGATAAACTTGATCAAGCCGAGCGTCCGTTTCTCGTGATCATGGGCGGCGCCAAGGTCTCCGATAAGATTCAGGTAATCAACTCGCTCATGGCCAAGGCTGATACCTTCGTCATCGGTGGTGCCATGGCCTACACCTTCCTCAAAGCCCTCGGTCACAACATGGGCGGCTCACGCGTCGAGACCGACAAGCTTGATCTCGCCTTGGACATTTTGAAAAATGCCAAAGACAAGGGCATTCGTTTCCTTCTTCCTGCCGACAACCGCATCACACAGGAGTTCAAAGATGGTGCCGAGACGAAAGTCACTGCTCCTTATGCCGATGGTGGAGAAATCCCCGAGGGCTGGGAAGGCATCGACATCGGCACGCAAGCGATCGCTGAGTTCAGCAAAGAAATCGCCTCCGCTAAGACAATTCTCTGGAACGGCCCGATGGGTGTGTTCGAGATCGGGTCCTTCGCTGAGGGCACCCGCGCCATAGCACAAGCCGTGGCCGATTCCGATGCCGTATCGATCGTCGGCGGTGGTGACTCCGTGACCGCAGTCAACAAATTTGGCCTCGATGACGATATGAACTTCATCTCCACTGGTGGTGGCGCATCGCTCGAATTGCTGGAAGGCAAAGAGCTCCCAGGTGTTGCCGCTCTCACCAACGTCTAATTTTTCACCCACAAATTACCCTTATTACTATGTATCGCCGCCCTATTTTCGCCGCCAACTGGAAAATGAACAAAGGTCCCTCGGACACCGAGTCTTTTGTGAAATCCTTCCTCAGCAAACTCACTGGTCGTCAGACTAGTGACATCGTAATCGCCGCCCCCTTCATCGCCCTGCCGACCCTGAGCGAAGCACTTCGCGACGCACGTGGTGTGGAAATGGCAGCACAAAACTGCTCGCAGTTTGACGATGGTGCCTATACCGGAGAAATCAGCGTCAAAATGCTGCGTGAGATCCTCGTCCGCCACGTGATCATCGGTCACAGCGAACGTCGTTCGATTTTTGGAGAAACCAATGCCGTCATCAATGCCAAGATGAAAAAAGCCCGCGAGGCTGGCCTGAAGTTGATCTTCTGCATCGGCGAAACTCTCGAAGAACGCAACGCGGGACAACTCGAAAGCATCCTGCGCTCACAGATCACCGAAGGTCTTGACGGCATCACACCTTCCGATATGGAAGACACCGTGGTCGCCTATGAGCCTGTCTGGGCGATCGGCACCGGCGTGACGGCCACCGCTGAGCAAGCACAAGAGGCACACGCCTTTGTCCGCAGTGTGATCTCCGATCTTTACGGTCCTGAGGTTGCTGGAAAACTCCGCATTCAATACGGCGGCAGCGTCAAGCCGAACAACGCGGCCGAGCTGATGGCCTGCCCCGACATCGACGGAGCTCTCATTGGTGGTGCCTCGCTCGATGCGCAAAGTTTCGTTGACATCATTTCCAACGGTTCGCCAGCCAACTAAGCGACTAGTATTATTCTAACAAAAAAGCCGCTATCCTCATGGGATGGCGGCTTTTTTCGTTGTGCTTGTTTGCTTGAGATTATTAGCGGATTTCTACCGTAGTACCGGGGCTGATCAGCGATGGTAGGCGTATGACATCCCAGTTCGAAAGCCGAATGCAACCCGCCGATTGGGCACGTCCGATGGTTTCAGGATCGGCGGTGCCGTGCAGGCCTATACCAGATTTACTCAATCCGCACCACATGATGCCTACGGGGCTATTGGGTCCAGAAGGTAAGTCATATACCTTGGATTGATCGGTACTGCGCTTACCTGTTTCGAGCAAAGATTTATCATAGCGCCAACTGGGGAACTCGACACAATTGCGCACTTCCCACATGCCGTAGTGAATGAAACGTTCTTTGCCGGGAGTGATGGGAAAGGTCGCAATGAGCGAGCGGTTTGCGGCAGGCTTAGCAGGTGCGACAGTGCCATCAGCTGGTTCTTCCTCGACAACTAAGGCTACGGGTGTTGCTTCAAAAATCCGCAACTGATTGCGCTTGGTGTCTACGACAACATGTCGCTGAGCTTTGGCTTCATCGGTCTTGTGCTGAATGCCGGTAATTTTTTCGATGAGAAATGGCGTGACGTTCGGCACCTTGATTTGACTGCCTGCCTTGAGATTGAATAATTTCTTAGCACCATTGAGCTCTAGCAAATATTCGAGATCAGTGTGATAGCGTTCGGCCATGAGCTCTCCTGCACTGCGATAACTGAGTCGTTTTGTTTTCGATTGCAGAATCCGATCATTGGGCAACTTAGGATTGACCCACTTCACTAAAATATCAGGTACTATGCCTGTAGTAAATGGATCGCTCACACTCTTGCGTGCTTCTGCAAGGACAGCTACCCAGTCATCGATCGGATGGCCATTGACTTCATTCCATGCCTTCACGGCGTGCTCGGTGAAAAGCCCTGGTTTACCGTCGATCACTCCGGGGCCGAAGTTTAATTGATCGAGGAAAATCTGTAGTTTTACCGCATCATCTCCGGTGGGCTTGCCTTGCACGGCGACATCGCTTTCGAGGGGTTTCGCCAGAGGTATGGATTCTGGGTCGAGCATGGGCTTGACCTTGATGGCACCAGGTTTCACTAAGACCGCATCGGGAGATGACGGAGTGGGTTCTTGGGCGAGGAGGCAGACAGTCATCAACAGATTGGCGGCGATGAAGAGCGGCTTTGATTTCATAGGTCGGAGGGCGGTACTTCTAAAGTGGAAAATGCCATGAGTTTTCCTGCAATCGAGTCAGGCACAACGGCTGAAACTAGGATATCATTGTCCTCGTAAGAAGTCGAGAGCACTTTTGCATCACGGTGCAGGAGATTGAGTACATCGCCGCGTGTTTGCGGAATGCGATAGTGCATTTTCTGGATTCGATCGGCCAGCGCCTCGGCACACAGCGCGAGCAAGGTCTCCATGTTTTCACCCTTCGACGCAGAAATGTAAATCGCCCCCGGATAGCGGTTTTCTAAGAGTAATCGCTGTACTTCGTCTTCCAGCAAGTCGGTTTTGTTAAGTACGGTGATGATTTTTTTGTCGCCTGCGCCGAGTTCTTCTAAGACCTCCAAGGTTGTCTCGTAGAGCCGATCAATCTCGGGCGAGGAGCAATCGAGAACGTGGATGAGAAAATCTGCGAGTACGGCTTCTTCCAGTGTGGCCTTAAAGGCTTCCACCAAGCGGTGCGGTAAGTTGCGGACAAAACCAACCGTATCGGTTAACAAGAGCGGTTGACCATCGGGCAGCTCGATCCGCCGTGTTGTGGTATCGAGCGTAGCGAAGAGCATGTCCTTGGCGAGCACATCAGCGCCGGAAAGTTTGTTGAGCAAGGTAGATTTTCCGGAGTTGGTGTAGCCGACGATGGCTGCGTGAGCCGTGCCGAGTTTTTCACGCTCCTTGCGCTGGGTTTTGCGCTGGCTGCGGACATCTTCGAGCTCTCGTTTGAGTCGATCGATGCGTTGATAAGCCAAGCGGCGGTCCACCTCAATTTGTTTTTCACCCATGCCACGGTTAGCACCGCCACCACCACCGCTGCCACCGCCTGCACCACCACCTTCGCGGTCAAGGTGTCCCCACATGCGGGCCATGCGCGGCAGGGCGTATTGCATGCGTGCGAGGTCGACCTGAATGCGTGCTTCACGGGTTTGCGCGCGTTTGTTAAAGATATCGAGGATCACTTCTTCTCGGTCGATGACTGCTACATCGCCCAGTCTTTCCCATGATCGCTGCTGCGAGGGTGAGAGGCCGTTGTCAAAAATGATGACATCACATTCAAAGGCTTTTGCGAGGTCAACGATTTCTTGGGCCTTACCGGTGCCGCAAAGGTATTGCTTGTGGAGAGCTCGGCTGCGGTAAAACACGGTGTGCACAATGTTGATGCCTAGTGTCTCTACCAGTTCGTGTAATTCTTCTAACAGCGATTCTGCTTCCACTTCCTCGCGAGGATCAAAATAAATGCCGACGAGCATCGCGCGCTCGACCATTTCAGGACGTTCTCTAACTTCAAACATGTGCTGTGGGGTGTTTTACCACGGAATTCTGATGAATGCTATGGAAAAAATGAACGCACAAGCAGTTGGGGACTTGGTCTAATAATCGCGAGCGAATTTTTTGCTGACAAGCACCGCTCCTGCGCGGAGCGATCGAATCCGATGCCACCAGAGCTCATGGTTTCCAGCGAGGTTTCCACTCGGGAAGTGGTGTGCGAGCTTGGCGGAGATATTGATCAATCGCTGCGCATACATCGGGGTGTTGGCTTGCCACATTGGTCGATTCTCCTGGGTCGTTTTGTTGGTCGTAGAGAACAATGGGGGCGTCTGCACTCCCACGGCGAATGCCTTTCCAACGTCCTAGGTAGAGGGCGGCCTGTTGGAACCCACCTTCGTGAAACTCCCAGTAAAGAAATTCGTGCTTGGCTTGTTTTTTGCCGCGGAGGGTAGGCGCAATGCTGATGCCGTCTGTTGGCTTGTCGGGCTTCGTGCCGGCGAGCTCGGCTGCCGTGGGTAACCAATCGGCAAAAGAACCAATGTGATCGCTGGTGCTTGCTGCTTTGACAGTGCCCGGCCACCAAGCGATGAATGGGATTCGAATGCCACCATCCGTGAGGCTGCGTTTGATGCCGCGATAGAGGCCGCTGGGTTGAAAGCGATCGAGTTGATGTCTGCTTTCGTTGTGTGGCCCGTTGTCACTGGTGAAAATCACAAGGGTGTTTTCGGCAATGCCGAGCGCACGTAGTTTTTCGAGCAATTGCCCCACGTAGCCATCGAGCCGTGAGATCATCGCCGCGTGGCCTCGATCCTGAGCGGGCCATGTTTTTTTGGCATACGGTCCGTAATCGGGAACATGTGCCCCATCACCAAGGACGCGCGCCCGTTCGTTATTGGCATGCGGTGTGACCATGCTCCAATAGAGAAAGAAGGGCTGCTTCTGGTTTTTTTCGACGAACTGTAAGGCGCGTTCGGTGAAAAGATCATCGGCGAATTCCACGGCCTTGGTCGCGTAACCACTGCCCCCGACTCCTACGGGCGTAACGATATTTTTCAGCGATTTTTTCTCCTCCTGATCCCAGAGAAAATCGGGAAAGTGATTGTGCGCATGTTGGTGATTGAGGTAGCCAAAAAATTCGTCAAATCCCTGTGCCGCGGGCAGTCCAGACTCGGCACCACCGTACTCGCCGAGCCCCCATTTCCCGAGAACTGCGGTGCGATATCCTGCGCTTTTCAGGATCTTGGCCACCGAGGGGTCCTCGGCCAACAAGCGGATTTTTTTCGCATCACCATTGCCACGAATTCGGGTATGACCCTGATGCTGCCCCGTCATCAATACACTGCGCGAGGGCGCGCAGACTGTGGCACCAGAATAGTAATGAGTGAAACGCATGCCTTCTTGCGCCATGCGGTCGATGTGCGGAGTGGCGATCATTTTTTGTCCGTAACAGCCCAATTCACCGTAGCCAAGGTCATCCGCCATGATCCAGATCAAATTCGGCGGTGTAGCTGCGTGGAGCGAAAGACTCGACAGTAAGGCGAAAAGCATGGCTTTCATGGCAAGGGAAGGAGTTTTTTGTTAGATGGTGGGCTCTGCAAAAAATGGATTGTAAGCTCGCTCTAGCGCTACAGTAGTGGCGGGGCCGTGTCCGGGAAGGAGGATGGTATCACCAGTAAGAGATAAGACGTGATGGCGCAGATTGCGCAAGGCCATTTGGTAGGTGAAGGAATCGGGGCAGCCGCCGATGGAACCCGCAAAAAGGGCATCTCCCACGACGCACAGCTGCTTTGATAAGCCCTCGATGAGGTAGCCATAGGATGGGAGGCAATGTCCGGCGAGGTCGAGGCACTTGATCCTCAGATTGCCTAGAGTAATGCTGGAGCCGACAGGGAGCGAATGTTGCTTTTGTGTGAGCGATCGCAGTGCAGAGATCCCGCCAACATGATCTCGATGGTCGTGTGTGAGGAAAAGTTGCAGGTCTGCGGCACCGATGTTGCTTAGCAGTGTCCGTGCATCATTTGCTCCGTAGCCGGTATCAAAGAGCAAGGTCTGATCTTCATCGCGGATCAGCCAGGCATTGACGAAGTCGCTCTCAAAGGGGAGTTGGAGCCGACTCACGGAAGTGAGATGCGGAACCCGTGGACAGTATTTCGAATGATGGCGCAGAGCTTTAGGCGAGAGTTGCAAAGCCACAGCGAGAACTTCCGCTTGCTTAGACCATTCTCCCGCCAAAATGGCATCCCATACAGCAGCCGAGACTCCCCATCGTGTGTGAAGATCCGCAACGCTGAGCTCATGCCCGCGCAGAGCCTTTCTCCAGACGTAATGAAGATTGTCTTCGAGCGGTATCGCCTCGGCGAGACGCGTGATTTTTCCCGATGTGGAGGAGGACATCACTGAACGGTGAAATTGCGACCTTTGCCTGATGTCCAAGCATTTTTGAGGCTTGCGTAGAGTGCTTCGAGATCCTGCAACTGCATGACGCGGAATTCCACGGTGTGTGCATGTGTGGTGGCTGGATACGATTTTTGTACCAATTCGTGTAGCTTGGAGCCCGTGCGTGCGGCGTTGTTGTCGAGCACTTCCTTGGCGCGATCAACGATCTTGGTAGCGGCATTGGCGGCGACAGCCTCGCTGGCGGGCACGACGTGATAGATGCGGGTAAGCGATTGACCTCCAAGGGTATCGATCACGACCTCAGTGCAGAGCAGTCCGCCATCGAGCAAATACTGGGTTTTGCTAATGGCGCCGATGCGATCCACGGCGACCATGATTTCGCCGCCATTGATGTTGCCTTGCCAGAAACGATCGTTGCCTTTGCTTTCGAGCTCCTTCACGCGGGCTTCGAGCTCTTGTTGTCTTTGGTCCGCATCTGGGGTGTTTTGATTGTTATTGTTCGTTTGGTTTTGACCTTGAGCCAATAAAGCAAAGGAGGTGCAGAGGAAAAAGCAGAGGCTGAGTGTTTTCATGATGAGCAACATTGGCATAAAGGGCGGACGCTGACCAGTGCGGAATGAAGAAATTTTTTCACGCAGGAATTTCGCGATTGCATTCGCAGCAGTACTCATTATCCTGACTTTCGTGGTTCGTTTTCGCCCTAATGTAGCAGCGTTATTCCTTCGGCCTGAAGGGCATCTTCTGGTGTGTGAGCGTTCTACCTTTCAGGGGGCGTGGCAATTTCCTCAAGGCGGAGTGGATCCGGGTGAATCTCTTGAACAGGCGCTAGCCCGGGAAGTTCGCGAAGAGATTGGACTCTTGCCGGAGCACTATGAGGTGCTGCGCAAGGCGGATGGATACCGCTACATTTATCCGCCGGAAGTGCGATTGAAAAAACGCAAAAAGCATGGCTTTCATGGGCAGGAGCAGACCTACTATTTGTGTATGCTCAAGGCGGACGCGCCTGAGGTGAATGTGAACCAGCGTCCGCGCGAGTTTTCTGCGTACCGCTGGATCTTGCCGACGGAGTTTGAGCTGGAGTGGCTGCCGGAATTCAAGCGTGAGGTGTATCGACAGGTCATGAAGGACTTTTTTGATGTAAACCTTTAAGGCTCAGATTGTCAAAAATGCAAAATGCTTCGGATTGATGAAGGATTTTCATCCTTTGTGACATCATGGTCACAGAATTTTCAGTTGCAAGTGAGTTGTTTTCGTATTTACATCGTGCTGGCATTAATCTTGCTGTATTGAACTCAAATACGACATGCAAGTCACTCACTCCAGGCCCCGCTGGCAACGATGGCATCACAGGCGTTTTGCTCGTGAGGCCCGAGGATTTTCGTTGACGGAATTGATGGTCGTGATGGTGATTTTGGCGGCATTGTTGGTCGCTGCGGCTCCGGTTTTTATGAAATCGAGCACGAAGGCGCGGCAGGCATCGCGTGAGGTGGTGAAGGGGCATTTGAATCGAGCTCGCTCTCACGCCATTGCTACCCAGCAGGCCACGGC
>CANHKJ010000100.1 GCA_947460915.1 Verrucomicrobiia bacterium | reverse complement strand
CATTCGCGTTGATGGGCGAGTTTTTGCAACTGCTCTTCGTAGCGATCGACGAAGGAAACCGCGGACTTGACTTTGCCTTTGATGGCCTTGCTGATGGAGAAATACTCCTTGCCGCGGAAGGCACGCCATTTGTTATAAACACGATTGAAGGCGAGCAGCGAGTCATAACCGAATGCTCCGAGCATGGCGAGCCAGCGGTGATTGGTGGCCACGCTATCAAAGCCATCACCGTGAATGACGAGGTATTTTTTCCCATTCAAGGCGGTGTGTATGTGCTCCTTGACGATGCGGATCGCGCCGAAGGTGAGTGGTAAAAATCGTTCAAGGATATCATCGTGATTGCCACGCAAATAGATGACCTCGGTGTTTTCTTTCTCCATTATTTTCAGAACAGTGCGGATGACGCGACTGTGGCGATTTTGCCAACGGCTCCCGCGACGCAGCGCCCAGCCATCGATGATATCACCATTGAGCACGAGTTTTTCGCAGCGCAGGTGTTTGAGAAAACTCACCACTTCATCGGCTTTGCTCTCGGGCGTGCCGAGGTGGATGTCAGACATGAAGACCGTGCGAAAGGGAAGTCTTTCGGGTTTGCGTTTCATGCCCTGGTCATCGAGCAAGGGCTTGCGGTGGCGTGCGGCATCGGCTAGGGCGGACTCGAATTCGCGGACGATGCCGGCCCAAGAAATGCCATCGGTCGCATCACGGGCTGCTTCGCGCAGAGAAAGTTGGGCCGCGACTTCGATGGCATGGATAGCGCACGCTGTCCATGCTTCGGCATCGCCTTTGGGAGCCTTAAGGCCATTTTCGCCATGAATGATGTGGTGCGCGGCAGCAGCGTAATCGTAAGCCACAACAACCAAGCCACTGGCCATACCCTCGAGCACGACGTTGCCAAAGGTTTCGGTCTCGCTCGGAAATAGCAGCACGTCAGCGGAGGCGTAGTGTCGTGCAAGATCATCGCCACGCTGAACTCCGGCGAGATGGATCCAATCGTGACGTTGCCACTCGGCGTGAAGGGGGCCATCGCCTACGATCACAAAACGCGCCCGTCGATGGAGGTGCGAAATTTTTTCCATCGCCGTAAATGCCAGCGGGAGGTTTTTCTCGGCAGCCATGCGGCCGACGATCAAGAACACAGGATCTTGGGCATCGGCACCCCAAGAGGCGCGCAGTTCATCATCGCGATGAGCAGGAGAAAACAACTCGGTATCGACACCGCGACCTAACAGTTTTGCGTGTGCGATGCCTTCCGACTTGAGCCAATCGACCACTTCTTGGCTTGGCGCAAAAGTGGTGTATGCCTTGCTGTGCACGTTGCGTAAATAACTGGTGGCAACGTTTTGCAGGCTACGCAGCTTGTATTGCTCCATGTATTGATGGAAGTTGGTGTGAAAGCCGGTGGTGACCGGAATGCCGAGCGCCTTGGCTACGCTAACGGCGGAGACGCCCATGGGACTCTCTGTGGCAACATAGATCACGTCCGGTTGTTTTTTGATCCAGCGTTTGCGCAATACAAAGGGGCTGGGGAGTCCGATGCGCACCTCTTTGTAGCCCGGTAGACGCATCGCGCGGATGTTTTCACCGGTTGTGGACTTCGCTCCAGAACAGAGGACTTTAACGCGGTGGCCGCGCTGCGAAAGGCCTTTGCTGAGTTGGCCTAGGGTCATGGCTACGCCATTGATGTCCGGGGCGAAAGTGTCGGTAATGATGTCGATTCGCATGGTGCTTGCCTACGGCGCATCACATCCTGCACAGCTCGGCAACAATGATGAGACATGCTCTGTGACGAAACCGTCACATGCCGCGCGCGACTTGATTTTCCCACAATGGTTCCCACCAAGCACGCTGATCGAGATACCAGCGAACGGTCGAGCGCAGGCCTTCTTCTAGCGAAATGTTCGGCTGCCACGCGAGCTCGGAACGGAGCTTGGTGGCATCGATCGCGTAACGAGCATCGTGGCCGGGACGATCCGTCACGGAAACGATCGACTCCTGATGACATGCGGCATCAGCACGCGGAGCCAATTCATCCATGATCGAGCAGAGCAGATCAAGCAGAGCCCGATTGCTCATCTCACGACCACTGCCAATGACATAACTTTCGCCGATGCGACCGCGGCAAGCAATTTCCCAGAGAGCTGAGCAATGGTCATCGACGTGCAACCAATCGCGAATCTGTGTACCATTTCCATAGAGCGGAATGTTTTCACCATGGAGCATTTTCATGAGTGCCAGTGGAATGAGCTTTTCCGGATACTGGCGTGGGCCGTAATTGTTCGAGCAATTGCTGACAATGACGGGCAGACCATACGTATGATGCCATGCGCGCACGAGATGATCCGAGGCTGCCTTGGTGGCAGAATACGGAGAACGAGGTGCATAGCGAGTGCTCTCGGTGAAAGGAGCATCTTCCTTTTCTAACGAACCGTGGACTTCATCCGTCGAAACATGAACGAAGCGGAATTGCTCTTTCTCCGAGTCTGTGAGGGCACGATAAAAACGCAAGCATTCATCTAGCAAAACATAGGTGCCGCAGACATTGGTGCGAATGAATTCCGCTGCACCTGAGATCGAGCGATCAACGTGCGATTCCGCAGCAAGGTGCATGATCACGCTGGGCCGATGCTTGGAGAGAAGATCTGCGAGCAGTGGCGCGTCGTTGATATCGCCATGCACAAATCGATAGCGCGGATGTGTCTCGATATCAGCCAATGAGGCAAGATTTCCCGCATAGGTGAGCGCGTCCAAATTGATCACGGTCGCCGTTGTTTTTTCTAACAAAAAACGAACTAGCGCTGAGCCAATGAAGCCCGCACCTCCTGTGATCAGAATATTTTGCGGATGATCCTGCATGATTCGATGAGCCTAAGGTTCGCTTACACGTTGCATGGCCTCAATGATTTCCCGCTGATGGATTTCCTGCAAATCATTGTGCCCACCCTGAGGAACAAGGTGAAGAGTAATACAATCAGGAGCGATTTTCTGCAAACTCTCAGACATACGATACGGAATGACCGGATCGGCCATACCATGAAAAATTTCCACCTTTGCCGCTGAGTCCCCCGTGATACTCTCCAGCTTGGCCACATTATCAAAGCGATGCCACAAGATGAAACCAAGATTCACGCCCAAAACTTCTTTCGTCATCTCCATGGTGCTGGTGAAGGGCGCCAGCAACACGCCCCGCGATATCCCAGCATCATCAGCCCCGATCAGTGCGCTCGCCGCCCCCAAACTATGACCAAAAAACCTACCACGCTCGCTCAACGTTTTCTCATCCCAGCCCAGTCGATTTCTTGCTAACAGCAGCGCCTTCGCAATCGACTCACGAATCTTGCCTGGGCTCGGCGCACCATCATTTGCCCCATAGCCTGGGTAATCGATCAAAAGATAAGCATCCTCTCGTGGCGGCCCATTGTTGAGGAAAACAGTCCAATCTGTGGCGACACTGCCATTTCCCGCACATACAAGCCACAAATGCTGAGGTTTACTGCGAGAAATCGGCTGAAATAAATAGGCCTGCTGCTTGCCTGCCGATGTGTCATAGGCCAGCACTTCTCCTTGTGTCAATTTCTGCCATCGCTGCACGTGTGTTGCATCATAGGGGCGAGGAAAATAAATGAAACGACTCTGGCATGTCGCCAAGGCGAATACCATAACCAGTAATGCAGCGAGCCCCTTGATGATCACTCGCCAATTCCATGGACCTCTCACAACACGAAGCTACCGAAAAGCAATCGCTTGCTGCAACCATTTTCGAGAAATGATCGAGCAAATGTTAATTTTCTAAGTTCTTTATTGGCAACATTACTTAACTAAGGTATGATGCGCGTGCAAAGATGGCTCGAAAAATCGTCAACACACGGAAAAATGTCCGTCGTTTGAAGGCGCATACACGCGTGATTCAGGCGACGAACCGTGCGCTGTTTGCGGTGATTTTACTTTGCTTAGCAGTGGGTTTTTTCGTCAGCTACTTGCCGCAAAAGAAACAACTCCAGACACTTCAGCAACAGCTCGCCAGCACTCTCGAACGCGAGGCTCAATCCACAGAATTCCTTGAAAACATAGAGATCACGCTCGAATCTTTGAAAAACGATCCGACTTATCTCGAAATCCAAGCTCGGGATCGTTTGCCGTGGTATCGCCCTGGTGAAACCATTTTCCGCATCGAACGCGAATGAAACCAGAAATCGGACTTCGTGAAGACGTTGAGCGCGTGCTCATTGACGAAAAAGTCATCGAAAAACGTCTCGACGCGATGGCCGTGGAAATCGATCGCGAGTTCCCGCCTGGGCCGATTGTAGCGATCGTTTTGCTCAAAGGAGCCTTTGTTTTCGCCGCTGATTTGTTGCGCCGGATTCCTCGTCCGTTAGAGATCGAGTGCCTCAACGTCGCCAGCTACCACGGCGGCACTGAGAGCAGCGGTACGGTGAAATTTCTTGATCATGCGCTCCCAGATGTCAAAGGGCGGCATGTGCTTTTACTCGATGACATTCTTGATACCGGACGCACTCTCAAGAGTGTGGCCGAGCGATTGATGGAAGAGGGCTGCATCGCCGTTCACACAGGGGTTTTGCTTGCTAAAGATAAAGTGCGCGCCGAGGATGTGCAGGCGGATTACGTAGGCTTCGAGATCGGCGATGAGTTTGTGGTCGGATACGGCCTCGACTACAAAGGCCGCTATCGCAATCTGCCCTTCGTGGGAGTGCTCAAGGGCTAATTTCGATGGGGAAAATAACCGCATTTTCTTGCGTTGTGGATTTTCTTGCCATGCCAAGATTTCACCTTGTCGTCAGGCTAAGATCGATTAAGCTGGCCGGACCAGCAAACTCATCTCATGGCACGTTCCTCCAATTTATCCATGTGTTCCTTCTGCGGAAAAGGACACTCTGAAGTCAAAAAGCTCATCGCTGGTCCCGGCGTGTACATTTGCAACGAATGCGTCGATCTCTGTGTCTCGATTCTCGACAAAGAACTCCGCGCCGCCGAACCACAGAAAGGCAATAAGGCCAAACGCCAGCATTTGCCCACTCCGGCAGAAATCCGTGCTCAGCTCGACCTCCATGTCATCGGCCAAGAGCATGCCAAAAAAGTCCTCTCGGTCGCCGTTTACAATCACTACCAACGCCTCAATCAGCCCACTGGTGCTGATGCCAAAGAATACGAAGGCGTCGAAATCGAAAAATCCAACGTGCTTCTTCTCGGACCTACAGGTTCGGGCAAAACTCTACTCGCTCGGACACTTGCTCGTTCACTCGATGTGCCATTTTGCATCGTCGATGCCACCACGCTCACCGAAGCTGGATATGTGGGCGAAGACGTCGAAAACATCATCTTGCGCTTGCTCCAAGCCGCAGACTTCGATGTTTCAAAGGCCGAGCGTGGCATCATTTACGTTGATGAGATAGATAAAATCGGTCGCAAAACAGAAAACGTCTCGATCACCCGCGATGTCTCTGGTGAGGGTGTGCAGCAAGCACTTCTAAAAATTCTCGAAGGCACCATCTGCAACGTGCCCCCGCAAGGCGGTCGCAAGCATCCGCAACAAGAATACATCCAGGTCAACACCGAGAAGATCCTTTTCATTTGCGGTGGAGCATTTGTTGGCCTCGAAGACAAAATACGTCGTCGCCTCGGCAAAAACACCCTTGGTTTCCATGCCAGCGGCACAGAGATTGAAGGCCTTGATCCTAACAAAAACATACTCGAACTGACTGTGCCAGAAGACCTTTTGCACTTCGGTTTGATCCCCGAATTCATTGGCCGTCTGCCCGTCATTTCCTCTCTGCGCAAACTCACGGAGGACGAACTCATCAGCATTCTCACCGAGCCCAAGAACGCCCTTTGCAAGCAATACGCCAAGCAACTCTCGCTCAACAACGTCAAGCTCAACGTCACCCGCGATGCCCTTCGCGCCTTTGCCGAGGAAGCGATCAAACGCGGCACTGGAGCTCGTGCCCTGCGTTCGATCTTTGAGCGCATCATGCTCGACATCATGTATGAAATCCCCTCGCGTAATGATGTAGAAATGATCACCATCACTCGCCAATCAATCACCGGCGAAAAACCACCGACGATCAAAAAACGCCGCTCGGACAATAGCGAAGACGCCGCGTAAAATCACTCACCGCACAGCTCCCCCTATTCCTTTCCCACCATTTACCTATGGCAAAAAAAGTATATCTCTCCATCGATCTCGGTGCTGGTTCAGGCCGCATCATCGCCGCTAAGACAGATCTCTCGCATCTCTACCTCGAAGAAGTCCATCGCTTTTCCAATCCCGGCACCGACCTCCCCGGTGGCTCATATTGGAACATCGTTGGACTCTACCGCGACATCCTCGATGGCTTGCGCAAAGCGGTTCACACCTACGGTGATCGCATCTGCTCGATCGGGATTGACACCTGGGGTTGCGACTTTGGATTGCTCGATGCAGGTGGTCGTCTGTTAGGCATGCCACACCAATACCGCGATGCGCGTTTCGAGGGCATGGCTGAGGAAATGCACCAGCGCATGAGCGAACGAGAAGTCTATCAGCACACCGGCCTGCGCACCAATTTCTACAATAGTTCCCTCCACCTGCTCGCCGAAAAACTCCGCAACTCCCCTTCCCTGTTGCAAGCTGAGCGCCTGCTTTTCATTCCCGATCTGTTAGCCTATTGGCTCACGGGCGTGATGGCGAACGAGCGTACCTTGGCCTCGACTTCTCAGCTATTTGACCCTCATGAAAATGATTGGGCATGGCCCGTGATTGATGCTCTTGGTCTGCCGCGCAAGATTTTCGGCAATGTCGTCGAACCCGGCACCGTGCTCGGCCCGATCCGCGAAGAAGTTGCAGATTTTATCGGCAAGGCCAACATCCCAGTCATCGCTTCTGCGAGCCACGACACCGCATCCGCCGTCGCTGGCATCCCACTCACCAGTGATGACAATCTCTGGTTGTCCTCTGGCACATGGTCGATCATGGGCCTCGAAACCCCGCAGGCAATCACCAACGATGCCGCTTTTGAAGCAGGCTTCTGCAACGAACTCGGACACTCCGGCAGCGTGCGATTCCTCAAAAACATCTCTGGGCTCTGGCTCATTCAGGAATGCAAACGTCAATGGGCGATCGATGGCGAAGACCTCGACTACGCAGCACTCGCCGAGCTTGCCATCGAGGCACCAGCTTTTACTGCTTTCATCGATCCCGACCACCCGAGTTTTTCCACCCCCGGCGACATGCCCGAAAAAATCCAAGAATACTGCCGCGCCACAGGTCAAGCAGTGCCCATAGTCAAAGGAAAAATCCTACGCATCGCCACAGACTCCATCGCGCTCAAGTACCGCGTCACATACGACAAAATCAAAGCCCTCAGCGGTCACGAATTTGCTCGACTCCACGTCGGCGGCGGCGGTATCCAGAATGCCCACCTCGCGCAGGCAACGGCTGATGCGCTAGGCATCGAGGTCATCGCCGGCCCGATTGAAGCGACTTCCTGTGGCAACATTGCCGTGCAAATGATCGCCACCGGTGATCTGCCGAATATGCAAGCCGCGCGGGAATTGATCAAGCGCTCATTCGAATTTAAAACCTACACGCCTACCGATTCCGCCGCTTGGGCCGATGCATATGCCCAGTTCCTACAAATCACCGCAGGGTGAGAGTAAGGCAGATTTATGGGTGAAATGTTAGGAGTTATCGGGGTAGAGGTAATAACTCTTCCATAAACGCATCACTCTAATACAAACAAACGCCCCTCGCGGCGTTGAAAAAAGCGCCCTTCAGGTAAGTTCACTCGATGCTCTTGTTGATCATCGATGAGAGCACGACATCGCAAAAGCAACTCTCGCGACAGCGACGAGATTCCCGCTTCCGTGAGAAAACGCCGGATCACCAGCAACTGCACGCCTTCTGGTAATTCACGCATCCGCGGCACATGCAATCGACCCTGCGGATCCACCGCTGCGGCCTGCGCCCACAACCAATCCGATACTTGCCGATCCTCCTCTTGAGAGTCCAGCTGCGGCAACAAAATCGGAACGACATCGCGGCCTGCAATTTCCGCAAGCAAAGGCAAGGCCTCATTGCGCAATCGATTCCGCACCGCGATCGCTTGCCCATTCGTCGAGTCCTCACACCAAGCCTGATTCCTTTCGCGCAAATACTCACGCAATTCCGCTGCTCGAAGCCCCAAAAAGGGCCGCAACAAGGTCAAATTCCTTGCGCCCACGTGCAACTGCTGTTCCGCATGCATGCCCTTCCATCCATGCGATCCGCGCAGCACATTCCACAGCATGGTTTCCACCTGATCATCCGCATGATGCGCCAGCACAACAGCATGCGCGCCAAGTCGTTCCTGCTCTTCCGCAAAAAACTCCAAGCGCACCTGCCGCGCGCAAGTTTCCATGGATTCACGAGTCTCCACAGCCCTCGCAGCCACATCCACCCGAAGCACAGAAATCGGCACCTCATATCTATCGCAAAGTTCACGCACAAAAGCCTCATCCCTTTCCGATTCCTCACCGCGCAGCAAATGATTGACATGCAACACATGCATCAAACAACCCGCCTCACGCAGCGCAAAAAATAACGCCACCGAGTCAGCCCCTCCCGAGACCCCGACGAGAAGATTTCTCCCCGTCCATCCCATCGCCCTTACCGCTGCCAGCAAACCATCAAACACCCCACCAGCATAAGGCGCTTACGCTTATTGGCAATGACTTCTTACGCAATCCTCAGGTAGCTATCAGTATCCCCTTCCACTCCTCACCTCCAGTTTTTGCGTGCATTTCTGGGAATTGATGCTAGACCAGTTCTTGCACTTGCGCACATCGGCCCTTATGAAATCGGAAGAAAAAAACTTTTTGTTGGAACTCTTGCAAACACCTAGCCCGACGGGCTTTGAAATGCCGGGTCAGCGGGTCTGGGCCAACTACACCCGCAAGTTCGCCGATGAAGTCACTTGCGATAGCTACGGCTCCACTTGGGCGATTCTTAAGGGCAACAGCGAGCGCACTGTGATGCTGGAAGCTCATGCCGATGAAATTGGCTACATGATCAAGCACATCGATGACAATGGCTTCCTGCGCATTGATCGCGTAGGTGGTAGCGATTCGGCTACGGGCCGTGGCAGACGACTGCGCATCCTCGGCGACAAGGGCGAAGTCACGGGCATCATTGGCAATACTGCGATCCATTTGCGTCGCGATGAATTGGGCTCCGAGAAAGCCCCAGCAGTTCACGATTTGTGGGTCGATGTCGGAGCCTCCAGTGCGAAGGAAGTCAAGGAGATGGGCCTGCGCGTCGGCCATGTTGCCGTTTATTACGACGGACCTTTTGAAATGGCGAACAAGCGTCTAGTCGGTCGTGCACTCGACAATCGACTCGGCAGCTACATCATTGCACAAGTGATGAAAAAACTCGCCGCACAGAAAAAGCGACCCGATTTCACCTTGATCTGCCTCAATGCCGTGCAAGAAGAAATCGGTGGCAACGGCGCGATGATGGCGACACATCGCCTAATGCCCGATGTCTGCGCCTGCCTTGATGTCACCCACGCCACGGATACCCCAGGCCTCGACTACGCGAAATATGGCAAAGTCACGCTCGGTGGCGGACCGTCTCTGAGTCACGGTTCGTCCAATCACCCGCTGGTGGTGGAGAGATTGATGAAAGTCGCCAAAGCCGAAAAAATCGAAGTCCAGCACGAGGCAACTAGTCGCTTTTCCGGCACCGATACCGACGCGATTTTTCACACCCGCGATGGCGTGCCCAGCGCTCTTGTCTCACTCCCACTGCGCTGCATGCACTCCGTG
>CANHKJ010000099.1 GCA_947460915.1 Verrucomicrobiia bacterium | reverse complement strand
GAGAAAAACAAGTGCCTAGCTTTCGGGAAGCACTGCGTTTTTGGATCAAACTGGGCTTCATCAGCTTTGGCGGTCCAGCTGCGCAAATCGCGCTGATGCATCGCGAGATTGTGGAAAATCGACGTTGGCTCAGCGAGAGTCATTTCCGCCATGCCTTGAATTTTTGCCTGCTACTCCCCGGGCCCGAGGCACAACAGCTTGCCACCTATCTCGGCTGGCGCATGCATGGAGCCAAGGGAGCCTTTGCAGCAGGGATCTGGTTCATTTTGCCTTCATACTTTATCATGCTGGGATTGAGCTGGATGTATGTGCACGGCGCGAACATGCCTGCTGTGCAGCCGATTCTCTCAGGCTTGCTCGCTGCGGCCATCGCCTTGGTGCTTGATGCTGTTTTACGGATTGGGAAAAAATCCCTACGCCAAGGTATGCATTACGTGATCGCAACAGCCGCATTTTCCTTACTCGTATTCGCGCATGTGTCGTTTTTTTGGATTATTGTTGGAGCAGCATTCTTGGGGTATTTTTTGCGAGAAAAATCCGGACCTCCAGCCGCGAACGAGACTTCTGCGATTGAGCTCGCGCACTCCACTCGTCCTACGTGGAAGCGCGCATTGCGCATTGGGTCTGTTGGCATCGCGGCCTGGATGACACCTTTGCTGATCTGCGGATTCCTGCTCGGAAAGGACCACACGATCACGCAGATGGGCGTCTTTTTTAGCAAAGCGGCGATGGTCACCTTTGGCGGAGCCTATGCCGTATTGCCATACGTCGCGCAGCAGGCCGTCGAGCATCATCATTGGTTGACGCACGAACAAATGATCGCAGGTCTAGCGCTTGCCGAGACCACACCGGGCCCTTTGATCATGGTGCTAGAATTTGTCGGCTTCACGGGAGCATGGCACGCGCCAGGTAATTTGCCAGCTGCACTTGCCGCATGGATCGGTGCCACATTGACGGTCTGGTGCACTTTTGTCCCATGCTTTTTGTTCGTGTTTTTGGGTGCCCCACACATCGAGGCGATCGGCAATCAATCTCGACTGCGCGCCATGATGAATGCGATCTCCGCTGCCGTAGTCAGTGTGATGGCTCAATTACTGCTGACCTTGATGCGACAGATTTTGTTCATTACCGATCACCAACAAACGCATGTTGTGTGGCCGTTGATCATCCTCAGCGCTGCGGCATTTGTGGCCATTCGCTACGGAAAAATCAACACCATGGCGATCATCGTGGTCTGTGCCTTGAGTTCGTGGGTCATGATGTAAATTTCGTCTTGCTCGACGAAGCGCTTCATTTGTAGGATCGACTTTATCAAAACTTGGATTGCCATACTCCTCGGATTTCTCACGTTTTCTTGCATTGCCCAAGATCAGGTGCCGCGTTTTGTGGTCAAAAGCTGGCAATCGGAGGATGGTCTGCCGGGCAATGTGATCCGTGCGATTTTAAAGGATGAACAAGGTTACTTGTGGATCGGCACAGCGGAAGGATTGGTGCGATTTGATGGGAATCGTTTCTACATGCCGAATCTCCCCGGCGACGAAATTTGGCACCAACCGGTTCGGCAAATCTATCAGTGTCACAATCAAATCTGGGTCGCACAATCGTATGGCGGACTATTTCGCATCGATCACGGTGAACTGATTCCGGTCATGGAGCCATCGCCCGGCTTCAAAGGCAATGAAGTTTATACCGTAACCGAGCAAGCAAACGGCGCGGTGTTGATTCACAAGGGCGAGGACCTATGGAATTACTCAGCAGAGGGGAAATTGACTCGGGCTGGTTCCGCATCTGCTCCGGAAAACATGATGAAGCCAGCAGAAGATATTCGCTTCACAGATCGCAAAGGAAGAACTTGGTATCAGGATCAGAATCAGCAAATCATGGTGCGACTCGCGGATGACGCTGCGCCGACGATCGCCATTTCCCCGCAAAGCCAAAATTACAAGATCGCTGAATTTCACGAAGACCAGTTGGGTGTAATCTGGGCAACCACAAAAGCCAACGGTCTGCTTGCCATTTATGAAACCAAGGTGAATCCGCCACCCCATCCCGTTGCGCAATTTGGACCCGCATGCTCTGTTGCTTTGCAAGATCACGCGGATCAGTGGTGGGGCGCTTCACGCGATGGAGAAATCACATTCGCGCCTCCGGGAAAGGAACCAAGTGTGCTGACTCTGAGCACCAGCGTGAACCGGGCCGTCGCATGTTTTTTTCTCACCAAAAACAATCAGCTGATCGTCAGTACAAAGGAAGGACTTTGTTTCATTTTCCAAGGCCAAATTTTTGTGCCGCTCACGCAAGAAGTAGCGGCGTCAAAGATCAATGCCGTAGCAGAGTCCGAGGATGGAACCTTGCATCTCGGCGGAGCCTACGGGATGTCACACATTGATGCCGATGGCGTATTTCATAAAATCAACGATTCGGAAATTCTGTCAGGTGCCTCGATCACTTGCGCGGTGATCGGCAAGCAAAATGAACTTTATGCGGGCACGAGTGATGGTCGGATTCTGCATTATCAGGGTGATCATGTGACCGATGTCTCACCGCCTCCCTTGAGTCGCAATCGGCATATCTCATCCATGCTGCGACTGCCTGATGGCACACTTCTCGCAGCATCTCTCGGCGGTGGCTTGCTCTGCTATCGCAATCAATCATGGCGTCACTACGATGAGTCCGCAGGCCTACCCGACTCCCGCATCACGGCCTTATGCGTCGACGATCATGAGCATCTGTGGCTCGCCTCTCTTGGGGGAATTTTTCGAATTTCACTCAAGCAAATCACGCAACAGGTTGATGAACTTCAGGTGCTCTGGTTGAATCGATCCGATGGCATGAGCACACGCGAGTGCAATGGATTAACGCATCCCGGCATTTTTAAGGCGAAAGATGGATCGCTCTATGTTCCGACCACCGATGGCATTGCTCACGTGATCCCGGAATATTTCCTGCAGCAAGGCCGACTGCCGAAAGTATTTATCGAATCGTGCACGATCGACAATGAGCGCTTCGCTCTCTCGAATCAAGCCATCGATGTTGGTCCAGGTCCACAAAGTGTGCGTTGGGATTTTTCGTCCCCCGATCTCATTTCTCCCGAAAAAGTGCGCTTCGTTACAAGACTCTTGCCCTTGCAAAAAAATTGGCAACCGATGCGCACGGATCGTGAATTATCCTTTGAATCGTTGCCACACGGGAGTTATCAACTCGAAGTCGCGGCCATCAACGGCGATGGCATTCACAGTGCCGTAGCAAAATCACCGCGCTTGATCATTCATCCGCATTGGTGGCAAAAGCCATGGTTTCAGTTTGCCACAGCGATCGGCGCACTGGTTTTAGCATCGATGATCGCCGCCACGTTAATGCGTATGCGTTTGAAGCGAAGGATCCAATCTCTCAAACTCAAAAATGCCCAAGAAAATGAGCGCGCTCGCATTGCCCGTGACCTACATGATGACCTCGGCGCTTCTCTAACAGAAATTTCCTTAATCGCAGCGATGCACAATCCTGACCACGACAATAAAGCGCTCTCACTCATCGCCGCAAAATCACACACCTTGATTACCTCACTCGATGAGATCGTTTGGGCCATCAACCCGCGCCATGATTCATCTGACTCGATCATGGAATACCTCACCGCATACGCGAAGGAATTTCTCCAGCAAGCAGACATCCCCTTGCGCATCCATTTGATTCCGCCGATCGAACACATCGCGATTGATGCGGAGCGTCGACACGATCTATTTCTTTGTGTCCGCGAAAGTCTCAACAACATCGTCAAGCACAGCCAAGCGACCCAAGTGACGTTGACCTTTAGCATGACTACAAAAAATCTAACGCTCGAGATTTCTGACAACGGACAAGGCTTTGCCGCGCCTTTAACGAGCCTAGGAGATGGACTCGAAAACATTCGCCAACGCTTGCTGCATCACTCTGGACAAGCTACCATTCAATCATCACCCGGCCAAGGCACTACGATCACCTTGGTCCAACCGTGGAACTAATTTTTTTATCATGCCAGCCATCGCCATCGTCGAAGACAACAAAGCACTCGCCAACACCTTGCGTGAAATGGTTGAACTCATTCCCGATTGCACCTGTGCGGGAGTTTGGCATACGGGCGAAGATGCGCTTGTGAAGATCCCCGCTTTCGGGCCCGACATTGTGCTCATGGATATTAATCTCCCTGGCATCGATGGCATTGAAACGACGGCAAAACTCAAGCAAACCATGCCGACTTTGCAGATCATCATGTTTACGGTGTATCTGGATCACGACAAAATTTTCGATGCGTTGAAAGCGGGTGCTTGCGGTTACATTTTGAAACGCTCTGCCGCGACAGATTTACCCCGCGCGCTTGCAGATCTCGCGCAAGGTGGTGCACCGATGAGCCCAGAGATCGCACGGCGTGTGGTCGAGGCATTTTATCGTCCCGCCAGCGCGCCCACACCGCCATCGACCGAAGATCTCAACCTCACCAAACGGGAATCAGAAATCCTTTCCTTGCTGAGCACTGGACTCGCCAACAAGGAGATCGCGGACAAATTGAATATCTCCACGGAAACCGTTCGCGTTCACTTAAAGCGCATCTACGAAAAACTACACGTTCACTCGCGCACCGAGGCAGCGATGAAATATCGCGACTCAAAGAATCGATAAGCCCGATTTCTGTTAGACAACGGCGCGTTGTCGAAACCATCCGGTAATACTCATGCGTTCTTTGTGAGCTGGCAGCACTTCATGCCAAAAATGCTCGGCGAGAAAACACACCATCGTTCCCATCTGCGGTTGCACCATGATAAAGGGTCCGTCTTTCTCACCACGATTCGTCCAAAGACGAAGTTCGCCACCGTCTCCTGGTTGCCAATCTTCATTCAGGTAAAGAATCACCGCGACCATACGATCACTCGTTCCCTGAGGCCGATCCAAGTGTGCTTTGTAAAATCCCGCAGCAGGATAAACGGCAAAATGTCCTTCGAAATCTAACAAGCCGAGAAAAAACTCGCGATTCAGTGATTTCCGCATCGCCTCTAACAAAATTTTATAGCGCGATAGCTCTACGGATGGCGTCTGCTCATCGAGCCATGATACCGAGTCGCTACGAATTTCTTCCCGCACGATCATAGTATCACCACGCCCGACACCTGCACGATGCAGATCACCACGAGTGCGCGATGAGAGACAAGCATCGCGCAATGCAGCCGCATCTTCTGAGCCAAAGCAATTTTTGGCAACGCCCCATCCATAGGCGCGCATCCCGTGCAGCAGTTCTTCCATCAAGCGAACAACTACGGAAATACAACAAATGCAAGATGATTCGCGCAAGAAGCACAATGTGGCATTGCAAACCCATCCATCCCGCACTAGGTTCTGTCATGAAATCTTGTTGTGGTGGATCGACAACGCCGGAAAAACCTCGTTCCGGTGAAAATGCGCCCGCGTTTGACTTATTGGCTGCTGACTTTTCCGCCAAAAAACCGAGTGTTGCCAGTTGCTGTGCGCCGCGTGGTAAGTTCGATTACGTTTTGTGTGTTTCATTGGCATTGTTCGCCCTTGGCGTTATGCTTCCACACATGCTGCCGCACGCACCGTTGTGGTTGGAAAAATTTTCGCATACATGCATGCGCTTGGCTTTGCAATCGTGGCCAGCGATCCTAGCTGGTATTGTCGCCATGGCCATCTTATCGAAAACTCCCAAGGAACTCGTAGCAGCCATCTTAGGGCGGCCTGGGACATTTTCAGGAATTCTGCGAGCCACGGGAGCGGGAGTTTTGCTTGATTTGTGCAATCATGGCATTTTGTTGGTTGGCATGGGACTCTACAAACGCGGAGCGTCTCTCGGGCAGACGATTGCATTTCTGATTGCCAGTCCCTGGAACTCTCTGTCGCTCACACTGCTGTTAGCGGTCTTGATCGGATGGCCATCGACGCTGACATTTTTGCTATTGAGCGCAGTAGTGGGGATCATCACCGGTTGGCTAGTGGATCTCTTGACGAAGGCGGGTCGATTGCCCGCGAATCCCAACTCGATCACCTTGCCTGAGCATTTCTCCTATCGCGATTCCTTTCGCGAGATGGCGCATGCACTATCCCCTCGCCCAGCGAATCTGCTTGCTTTGCTGATGTCCGGCATACGTGATTCGCGCATGGTGTTACGTTGGTTGTTGCTGGGATTCGTCCTCACTGCCGCCGTCAATGCCTTCGTCCCTGCGGGAGTTCTGGCGCATCATTTTGGACCGACACTACTCGGACTGTTGTTGACTTTGCTTGCTACCACATTGCTCGAAGTATGCAGTGAAGGTTCGTCGCCGCTTGCTGCCGAATTGTTTCATAGCGCTCATGCCCCCGGCAACGCTTTCGCTTTTCTGATGGCAGGAGCTGCGACCGACTACACGGAGATGTTGTCTTTGAAAAGCACCACTGGTCGTTGGATCTGCGCGCTGATCTTGCCGATACTTTCGGTGCCGCAAGTGCTGGTTCTCGGCATGCTACTGAATCAATTTCGTTAGATTTCGAACAATGATGAAGCATTCACAGCATTTCGATTGTTCTGAAATATTTTTGCGAAATCATCTTGCAAATCTGAGGTCGCAATCGTAGATTCTGATCACTGCTGTGTGCGTTCGCGAAAGGTTGCAAGCCCGATCCGATGCGTTATATCCGGGGCGCGACCCGTGAGACAATGTCATGCCTTTACAGGAAGACAACGTTTTGCGCTAGACCCCACATTTTGGAGAGCTTACAGGAACGAGGCTCTTTGCTCCTTGAACGGCACAGCGGTACTTTTCTCTTTTTATCATGCTGCATCCTTGCGCATTTTTTTGCGAATGACCATCAGCAGCAGCGACAAGATCGCAGCAATGACCACCGGTATATCACCCCAATATTGATAAGGCGACCACACCGCTTGCTTGGGCACAGGTAAGGTCGTTAATAAAGCACCGCGGGTGAAATGACTCCCCTTATCATCGACGAGCGTCTGCGCATGCCCATTGATGCGAACCACTGCACTGACGCCCGTGTTCGCACAACGGACCATCGGTCGCCGCAGTTCAATGCAACGAAATTTGGCATTGGCAAAGTGCTGCGCCGCGCCACAACTTTCGCCAAACCAACCATCATTGGTGATGTTGACAATCACCTGCGCTTCGTTTCGCAAGAAAGAACGCGCCTCGCGTGGCACGGTATCTTCAAAGCAGATCGAGGGAATGATCGAGAAATCATGGCCATTCACACTCATCGGCAGAGGATCGATTGCCGTGCCAGCAGCGAAGGCTCCATCGAAACTTGTGCCCGCTTGTTGTTCGTAAATCCTTTTCAATAGAGGTAACTCATTCACCAAGGGAATGTATTCACCAAACATCACCAAGTGTTTTTTCTGATAGGTTTGTAACGGTCCCTCTTTCGGAATGATTGCCATCGAGTTCCATGCATCTGGGTCTTCCACAGTGACCATTTGATCCCCCACCACTTGAGCCTCCAGCTCACCGACGCCTAACAGAATATCGAATTTCCCCGCTTCACGGAATGCCGATATGGTAGCTTCACTCTCAAACCCAAGACCATGCACACCATCAGCCGTGCTGAGCAAGCGATCATTCAGCGCCACCTCCGGCAGCACCAACCAATCGGGATAAAACACATCGGCCTCGACTCCCGAATCCGCCGATTTTTCCAAAGCCGCCTGATTCATTTCCGCCACACGCTCCATCGCTTTTTCTACCTCATCCTCATAAGCGACGTGAATTTCCTCCGCTGTCCACAGCTGACGAGCCGCTTCTTGCGGCACATTGAGTTGTACGAGACATACATCGAGCGGAAATGTTTCGTGCTTCCCTGCATCGGCCAATCGCCAAACTCCGTAAGAAAACACACCAGCTAAAAGCAAACCACAGATGCCGAAATCCAAATGAGCACGCTTTCTACCAAGCCTAGCCTCCTGCACCATGCGCACGCTCACTTGCAGCACGATCGACTGCACAAAGACCATCAAGCCCGAGAGCCCGGCGACGCCAAAGACATCGGCGAACTGAGCCATGACCGCTTGATTGTGCATCGCCACGCCCAATCCATTCCAACCGAATCCCGTTAAGGCCCAACCACGCAACCATTCGAGGCCGGCCCAGGTGCAAGCATGTGCCATGGCATACGCTAACGAGCGCGAAGATGCCGCCCAAGTGCCAGCGACACGCTCCCGTTTTTGCGACCAAGGATTCATCCACGTCGCCACACACATCGACCACAAGGCCGGATACAGAGCCAAATAAAATCCCAGCACCACCACACCGAGCCAACTGACTTCACTCAGCCAACGCACGTTGATCAGAAAAAACCCCAGCCCAAACAAGTACCCCAATGAAAATCCCCGACGCTTCAATCGCGGTCCGCGCGAATTCCACAAAACGATCATCAAGGGCACGATCATCAGCCATGCGATGAATCCGAAATCTATTGCGACATCGAGATTCGGGTAAGCCAAGCTCAACAGCGCGCCACTGATCACACAAACAGCCGCTTTTCCCCATCGATTCATTTTTTTACCCTCGCTCATCAACGAACTAATTCTAGCTGGTCTCTCGATGACTACCAAGGAAATTCCGTGAAAACAGACTAGGAAACCAAGCTGATCTCTGCCATCGTATCGGCATATTCGCATACGCCATGGACGATCTTTTTTCCTATCAGCCGCCAGCTTCAGCTCAGCCCGCTACCGATGCCGCAAAGCGCGTGCGTGAGCTTCGTGATTTTCTGCATTACCACAACGATCTCTACTACCAAAAAGCTACACCTGAAATCACCGATGCCGAATACGACAAAGCCTATCGCGAGCTTGAAGAATGGGAACAGAAATATCCCGAACTGCAGGACCCGAATTCCCCGACGCAACGCGTGGGCGGAAAACCGTTAGATTCGTTCACGCAGGTCAAGCATCTCGTGCCAATGTTGAGCATTGATGATGTTTTCGAACTCAAAGATGCTCCCGTAGCAGAGCAGGAATTGATCGATTTTTATCGTCGTCTCCAAAAGAACTTAGCCCTGGATGAAATCCCTGTCACGATCGAACCTAAGATCGATGGTGTTGCCGTGACCATGGTGTATCGCAACGGCTCACTCGAATACGCCGCGACCCGTGGCGATGGACAGACCGGCGATGATGTGACGCAAAATGTTCGGACGATTCGCAATGTGCCAGCATTTTTGTATAACTCAGCTAACAAATCGAAAGTTCAAAATGAACTTGGTGAAAACATATCACATATTGAAAAAAATGAATCCTTACATACTCGCAGCACGTCTTCGCAAAGCACGAGCCAAAGCTTGCTTGGAAGGCTCGAAGAAGACCTCCCAACAGGTCATGGAGACAATGTTCAGAAACGGCTCAGACAGGAAGCCGAATCCATTTTTGAATGGACAATTGATTCTGATAGGCTGCGTGAGCCAGCAAGAATATCTCAAAACACAGAAGGAAACAAAAAAAACTTTATAGATATAATCCCCACCCTCCTCGAAGTCCGAGGCGAGATTTTCATGCCAAATGCGGCCTTTGCAGCGATGAATGCCGAGCGTGATGAGGCAGGATTACCAACTTTTGCCAATCCACGCAATGCCACGGCGGGTACGCTCAAGCAGCTTGATCCCAAGATCGTTGCGCAACGTCCCCTCGCCTTTTTGGCCCATGGTTTGGGAGCTTATGAGGGACCTGAGCTTGCCACCGAGTCCGACTTTCATGATTTACTCGATGCTCTCTCCATTCCCCGCAACCAACCCTTGATTCATGCGCGTAACCTAACGGAAATGCTCGATGCTGTAGCACGCATCAATCACGAGCGTCACCAACTCGACTACGGCACAGACGG
>CANHKJ010000098.1 GCA_947460915.1 Verrucomicrobiia bacterium | reverse complement strand
GAAGCGCTCAAATTTGCGCCATCGCTGCGCATTCTCGTTCTGACGGGCGCGGATCGAACGAAGTATTTTCCGAGCATCCCGCATGCGGATGTGGTGCTGACATCCTTTGCCATTCTCCAGCGCGATGCCGAAAAGCTCGCTAAGCAACCATTTCACCTCGTCATTCTCGATGAGGCACAATACATCAAAAATCCCCGCGCCCAGGTGGCTCAGGCGGCCTGTAAGCTCCAAGCGCGGCATCGCTTGTGCTTGTCAGGAACACCCGTGGAAAATCATCTCGGTGAGCTCTGGAGCCTGATGCGTTTTCTTATGCCTGGATTTCTCGGCAGCGAAAAATCCTTCAATGCGAATTTCCGCAAGTGCATCGAAAAACAAGGCGATGAAGTGAAATTCGATGCTCTCAAGCGTCGCATGGCACCGCTCATCTTGCGTCGCACCAAAGACCAAGTCGCCAAAGAACTCCCGCCCAAAACAACGTTGGTGCATTTCATCGAACTGCATACGCCACAAAAAGATCTCTACGAAACCATCCGCGCGACGATGGACAAGCGCGTGCGCGACGCCATTGCCTCACGCGGCATCGAGCAGTCGCAAATCTTGTTTCTCGATGCCTTACTCAAGCTGCGCCAACTCTGCTGTCATCCATCACTTTTGCCCGATGAGTTTTCGAATAAAATCACCGCCTCGGCCAAGCTTGATTTTCTCACAGAACTGCTCGCCACCTTGCTCGAAGAAGGTCGACGCATTTTGTTGTTCTCGCAGTTCACGAGCATGCTGGCGATTATCGAAAAGCACTTGCAGCAGAAAAAAATCCCTTATTTGATCCTCACCGGCAGTAGCAAAAATCGGGGCGAACTCGTGGAGCAATTTCAGACCGGAAAGATCCCGCTATTTCTCATATCGCTCAAAGCGGGTGGTACGGGGCTGAATCTCACGGCGGCGGATACCGTCATTCACTACGATCCCTGGTGGAATCCTGCAGCCGAGGCGCAAGCTACTGACCGCGCTTACCGCATTGGCCAAGACAAACCTGTTTTTGTGCATAAGCTGCTTTGCGAGAGCACGGTCGAGCAACGGATTCATTTATTACAGCAAGAAAAAGCTGAGCTAGCCAATGCTCTGCTCAATCAGGCAGATCGCACCGCAAGACTGGATCACGCCACGCTGAATCACTTGCTCGCTCCATTGGATAAGTGAAAAACAGCAGCCCGAAAAAAACGCGGGCCTGAATGAACAGACCCGCGTTGGTGAAAGGTTTCGATGGTGTGTGTTGTTAGCCTACAACCTCGACTTTGCCAGCCTCATCCTCAGGAACTTCATCTGCTTCACGGTAGTCAGCATTGGTGACCTTGGCCCACCACAGAACGAGTGCCGAGGCGACGAAGATCGAGGAGTAGGTTCCGACGATGATACCGATGAGAATCATGAGCGAGAAGTCGCGCATAGCTTGACCACCGAAAACGTAGAGTGCGACGACGGTAAACAATGTGGCGCCCGAGGTAAGAATCGTGCGAGACAGAGTTGCATTGATCGCCTCGTTCATGATCTCCTTGAGAGTGCCATTGCTGAAGCGCAGGTTCTCACGAATCCGGTCGAAGATAATGACGGTGTCGTTGATCGAGTAACCAGCGATGGTTAAAATCGCAGCCACGTGGATCAGCGAGAGTTGATTGCCCGTAATTGCGATGACTCCGCAGCTGATGATCACGTCGTGAAAAAGAGCGATGATCGCACCCACAGCGAAGGACATGCGGTAGCGCAGGCTTACGTAAACGAAGATCAATCCCATGCCCATGAGCAGCGCGATGGAAGAATCTTGCAGGAACTCTTTGCCGAGCACGGCTGATACGTTTTCACGGCTAGGGGCGAGGTTGAGGGTTTTGATCTCAGTGAACTTCGACTCCAACGAGCTGATGATGGAATCGGCGTCGTTCGCATCGCAGCGGACGGTCACGAGCCGTCCCGTGACGATGTTGTTTTCCTCCTGTGGAATGGCGTCTTTCGCCAATGTCAGAGTTTTGAGATGCTGGGCGACATCATTGATGGGTAGCGCCTGATTTTCGCCGACGGTGTAGGTGATGATGCTGCCACCAGTGAAGTCGATGCCCAGCGCTTTGTCTTTTTTCACGACATACACACCGAGTGATGCGATAACCAGAGCAAAGGAAATGATGGCGCAGAGTCCGCGCTTGCCAAGGAAGTCATATTGCGCACCTTTGATTAGATTGAGGAAGCGGAAGTTTTTGATGAGGTTGAAATCCAGACCCCAGCGGAAAAACACACGGGTGACGAGGATGGCGGAGAACATCGAGGCAACAATGCCGATGGTCAGGGTAATGGCAAATCCTTTCACGGTGCCACTGGCACGCCAGAACAATACGAGCGCGGTGATCAGAGAGGTGAAGTTCGAATCGAAAATCGAGGAAAATGCCTTTTCGTAGGCGAGAGCAAGAGCGTTTTTCACGGACTTACCTGCGGCCATTTCCTCGCGCAGACGTTCGTAGATCAGCACGTTCGCGTCAACCGCCATACCGACGGTGAGAACGATACCCGCGATACCAGCGAGAGAGAAGCTAAAGCCAAACATCGCCATGATGCCGAAGAGCATGACGGTATTGACGACTAGTCCGATCAAAGCGACGACACCAGCGATGCGGTAGTAGATGAGAATGAAAAGGAAGGTAGCGGCGAGGCCAACAATGCCCGACATGATGCCCTGTTTCACGACGGATGCACCGTAGGTGGGGGAAACAGTGCGCTCTTCGTCGATTTTGAGTGGGTTGTTGATGGGGTTCATCAAGTTCTTGGCAAGGTCAACGGCTTCGTTCGGGCCATCGAGACCGGTGATTTCGAATTGTTTGCCCAGCGGCACTTGATTGACCACGGGAGCGCTGATGCATTTGCCATCGAGTACGATAGCGATGCGGTCGCGGCGAGGAGTCATTGGCTGGGTGAGGGCGATCATTTTGTCTTCGCCTTCACCATTGAGTGTGATGCCTACGCGACCTCCACCCATGACGCTGGGGAATGCCGCGACGATGTCACTACCTTCTACGGCAGGACGGCGATTCAACAAGATGTGCGATTCGATCTCTTGCTCCTCGGGAGTTCCCTCAGCAATTTTGTAGCTGTAAGGAAATGCTTTGTAGCCGGGCTCGATGTGGTCACCTTTGGCGACTTGCTCCGCGAGTGTGTCCGAATTGGGATGAACTTCGCGCAGTTCAAGCTTGGCAGCCTCCTGCAGTTTTTTACGAATGCTGTCAGCGTCCTCAGGCTTCATACCTGGCATTTGCACCACGAAACGATCAATGCCTTGGCGGAAGAGAACAGGCTCGGCCACGCCAGAATTGCTGAGACGTGTCTCGATGATATTCATCGCATTGTCGGTATCGAGCTCGGTGACGGCGACTTTGTTCCCTTCTTCGTCCTCGCGTTGCTGCACCTGCATCGTGAAGGAGGATCCACCGATGATGTCGATGGCACCTTTAAGCTTCTTGTGGAGTGGAGTCAATGCAACGGCGCAGAGCAGGGCAATGAGCAAGAGCAGGATGGTGCCGATGTTGCGCTTGCGGCGCTCACTTTCTGTGGCGAAATACCAACCAAAGAGCACGAGCAGCGCCAATCCGAAGAAGAACAGATTGCTAGGCTGTGCGGTGAAATTTTCCACCCAAGCGGGTAAGGCGGCAAGTGTTGGAATGATGGGCATCATGGGAATCAGTGGGTTGAATCAAGAAGCGGATACAGGAAGCCTAGAAGGGCGGGGAGTAGTTGACGAGAAAATGTTATGCGTCTTTTTTGATGACGTGAGCAACGGCTGTCTTGTCGAACTCAACCATGGTGCTATCGGCGATTTTGATCACCACGGTTTTTTCTTTAAGGTTGTGAATGAGGCCATGGATGCCAGCGGTGGTGACAACTTTATCGCCTGCTTGCATGGAATCGATGCGCTTTTGCAATTCTTTGCGCTGGCGTTGTTGTGGGCGGATGAGCAAGAAGTAGAACATCACGATCATCGCTCCCATCATCAGGAGTTGTGAACCACCGAATGCAGATTGTGGTGGAGCGGTGGAGCCAGATTGAGCGAGAACAGCAAATAGATGAGATGTCATGGTAGTTTGAGGTAGCGTTTGATAAAGGAATTCTTGAAAGACACGAAGGTGCCATCGGCGATGGCCGCGCGGGCGTCGCTTACGAGGCGCAAATAGAAATGCAGATTATGGAAAGAAAGCAACCGTAAAGAGAGAATTTCTCCCGCACGGAACAAATGGCGGATGTAGGCGCGGGAAAATCGGGCAACGTGTGGGTGGGAGGTTTCGCAGAGCGGACGGGGGTCTTTGGCGAAGGCGAGGTTCTTGATTTGGATCGGTCCGTCGAGGGTAAAGGCAGTGCCATGACGGGCGACGCGGGTTGGCATGACGCAATCGAACATATCGACGCCGCGCCCGATCATTTCGAGGATTTGCGGTGGGGTGCCGAGCCCCATCGCATAACACGGTTTGTTTTCGGGCAAAAATGGCACGGCATTGTCGATGGCGCGGAACATTTCCTCTTCGGGCTCGCCGACGCTGACTCCGCCGATGGCGTAGCCGTCAAAATCCATGGCAGCGAGCTCGCGCGCCGATTGCTCGCGCATTTCTGCGTAAATCGAGCCCTGAACAATGCCAAAGTGGTGTTGCCGACCTTCACCGGAGCGTGGTTCGTGGGTTGTGACCCAGTCCTTGCAGCGTTGAGCCCAGCGGGTGGTTAGCGAGAGTGAGTTAGCGGCGTATTTTTCGTCGCAAGGATAAGGGGGGCACTCATCGAAAAGCATGGCAATGTCCGAGCCGATGGCTGCCTGAATTTCCATACTGAGCTCAGGGGTGAGCATCATTTTCGAGCCATCGAGGTGGTTTTGAAAACGCACCCCTTCCTCGGTAATTTTGCGCAATTTGGCCAAAGACCAAACCTGGAAGCCACCGGAATCCGTGAGAATCGGTTTTTTCCATGAAGCGAATTCATGCAGGCCGCCGAATTCTTTGATTAGCTCGTGGCCGGGGCGTAGCCAGAGGTGGTAGGTGTTGCCGAGAATGATTTGCGCGCCGAGGGCATCAAGATCATCAGGGTGCAAAGTCTTGACCGAACCCTGTGTGCCGACGGGCATGAAAATCGGGGTTTCCACCGTGCCATGCGGTAGCTCCAAGCGTCCCAATCGGGCCTTGGATTCTGAGTCTGTCTTGAGCAATGTAAATGGCACAGAGCGATTGAAGAGGAAAATGGAAAATAGAGAAAGCTTGATTTTCAGAAATATGGAGCAGGGATTTCCCATCCCTGTCATAACCACAGGGTAATGATGAAACAAGGGTTTGCAAATCCCTTCTCCTTATTGCGCGCTGGGCTGGAAGGTCGAGTCGAGTAGGATGGCTCGGGCTTGGCCGACGAGGTAGAGGCTGCCAGCGATGAGGATTGGGGTTGCGGTGGAGGCTGCCGAAACTCGCGCAGCTTGGAGGGCGGCGAGGAAGTTTTCGTGTTCGCAGATGTTAGCGCAGTTGCAATCGCTCGGAAGTGCTTGGTGAAGCTCGCTGCAACTGAGGGTGCGCGGGCTATTGACGGGGCAGAGATGAATTTCTTGGGCCAGCGGCGCAAGGAGTGCGAGAACACCGCTGACGTCTTTGGAACTGACGGCGGAAAAAAGTAGGATCGGTCTCGTGGTCGGGAATTCCGTCTGCCAAGTCTCAGCAAGGACTTCGGCGGCGTGTGGATTGTGCGCGCCATCGAGAATCATGGTGGCTTCACCGGGGCGGCGAAAGGTTTCGAAGCGACCAGGCCAATCGGTGTGACAGAGTCCGTATTGCACAGCATCGTAGCGCAAGTTTAGGCCGAGGGCGTGAAGAGCGGCCAGAGCGACGGCGGCATTCCATGGTTGGTGAGCGCCTTTGAGGGAAAGCGGGTAGCCGCAAAGTGGTTCATCGACGATGGTCAAGGGTGCGCGTTTTTCGTTGGCCTCCATGGTGATGACGCGCTCGGCATCAGCGAGTTGCGGGGCGGAAATCACGGGCTTTTCCGCACAGATGATGCCGGCTTTTTCTCCGGCGATGGCACTAATGGTGTCGCCGAGCCACTGAGTGTGGTCGAGACCAATCGGCGTAATCACACAGACATCGGCGGGCACGGCCGTGGTGGCATCGAGCCGACCGCCCATGCCGGTTTCGAGAATGATCAGCTCACATTCGCGCTCGGCGAAATATTTCATCGCAAGGGCGAGGGTGATCTCGAAAAAAGTCGGATGCGTTTCGAGCGAAGCGCAAAGCTTGTGCAATGCATTGAGATGGCGCAGGCATTCCTCCTCAGGGATGTCTTCGCCTGAGACTTTGATGCGTTCGCGGTAGTCGATGAGGTGCGGCGAGGTAAAAAGCCCGGTGCGCATGCCGGAGGCTCGGGCGACTGCATCGATGAAGGCGCAGGTGGAGCCTTTGCCATTGGTGCCAGCGACGTGGATGACCTTGACGCCTCGCGCGGGGTAGGCGAGGTATTGGCGCAGCAGGTTTTTGGGGCCGTCGAGCCCGAGCTTGATACCAAACATTTGCGTGGAAAACAGCCACTGAATGGCAGCAGAGTAGTCAGCAAAAGGCATGATGAAGGTGTGCTTGATGGCTGGGAGGCAAGATGCCTCCGTCACGGCTAGGAGAGCATGTAGGCGAGGAGTTTGCCCAATTTTCCGCGTAGGTCTTTGCGGACTACGATGCCATCGATGAGGCCGTGTTCCAGCATGAATTCGGCGGTTTGGAAGCCAGGGGGCAAGTTTTGGTGGGTGGTTTCCTTGACCACCCGTGGGCCTGCGAAGCCGATCATGCACTTGGGCTCGGCGAGGTTGATGTCGCCGATGGTGGCAAAGGAGGCAGTCACGCCGCCAGTGGTTGGGTGGGTGAGAACGGAAATGTAGGGAAGTTTTGCCTCGGAGTGCCACGCGAGAGCTCCGCAGGTCTTTGCCATTTGCATCAGCGAGAGCATGCCTTCTTGCATGCGCGCACCGGATGAGGCGGAAACAATGATCATGCCGCGTTTTTCGGCGGTGGCGACTTCAATGGCGCGGGTGATTTTTTCTCCGACGACTGAGCCCATCGAACCAGCGAAAAATTTAAAATCCATCACAGCGATCACAGCTGGTGAGCCCTGAATCGTGAGTCTGCCGGTGATGACGGCGTCATTCAGTTCGGAGCTGGCGCGTTGTTGCTCGATTTTCTGTGGGTAGTTGGCGAAACCGAGTGGGTTGGCGGAAACGAGGTCGGCATCGAGCTCTTCGAAGCTACCGGGATCGGCAAGATTGGCGATGCGCTCGCGTGAGCCGAGGAGGAAATGATGGCCGCAAGGTGGACACACGTTGAGGTTTTGCTTCAGATCGAGCTGGTGCAACATGGCATCGCAGGCAGGACACTTTGTCCACATGCCTTCGGGCATGTCGTCGCGTTTTTCCTGAGGGCGGAGACGTGGTTTATCGAAAATTCCCATGATCGGTGAGTGGTTCGGTGCGTGGAGAAGGGCTCCGCGTGGGGAGAGCTTAGCCTCTCACGACGGTTACGACAACTATGTTTTCTAGGAGATTCTTGCGTAACACCTGGGCGCACTCTTGCACGGTGGCTCCGGTGGTGAAAACATCATCGACAAGAATCACCCCCTGAGCTTCGTCGTCCTTGAGCCAGCGGCGTCCGCGGGCGGAAATTTGGATTGCGCCGCGCAGATTTTGTAGGCGTTGTTTGCGGCTGAGATTGGTCTGGGTCGGAGTTGCACGAATGCGATTTAGGACGGGAATCATCGGTAAACCGAGGATTTTCCCGAGATGTCGGGCAATTTCTTCGGATTGATTGAAATGCCGATGCTGCTTGCGCGCCCAGTGCAATGGCACAGGGACGAGGGTCCATTTTTCCGCAAGAGCGCGTTGAAGCCGTGGGTCATCGAAGGCCTCGGCGGCGAGCATGGCGAGTTCGCGCGCGAGGTGGATGGCTTTTCCATATTTGAACATATGCACCAGGTGCCGTGCGGCATCGCTGCTGAGCAAAACGGGTCGCGCAAAGGAAAACGCGTAATCGAGGTCGGTGCAATTCGGACACAAAAACGCGGTGCTGATGTTACCCTCAAACATCTCGCCGCATTTTTGACAAAAGGGAGATTCCACGCGTGGCAGCTTATTGCGGCAGTCATCGCACAGGTAGCGTCCAGCGATTTGCGGTGTCTCGCAAAGCTCACACGATGGCGGATAGACCATGTCGAGCAATCGCGCAGAAATGCTCTGCCAGCGGGAGGAAAAATACGCACGGTTCATGTCGGGTAGCTGCGTTGAGGGGAGTGCGCCGTGAATTGCCAAACCCACAGGCCGATGACGATCTCGCTGATACCCATCGCCAGACGTTGCCATAGCGGAATCATCGCAAGACCTAATAAAACCGATGCGCCTAAAAACGTCAGCCATTTGATTCCTGCATTGCGATCCCCGAAGTGCACGCTCACAGCCTAACGCCCAAGCGATCACTTGAAAACAAAAATCCCCACCAGCCCCGAGGACTGATGAGGATTGTGAGTGTCAGACCTTTTGATCAAACGCTAAGTTCACAAAGTCGCTAAGATTTGTTCTTATGTCTGAAAATCTTATGTCTTCCCCGCTTCTTACCACTCAAGCGTCACGCCGCCATACAGCGCCGAGCCAGAACCAGGAATGGCGTCGCCGGAGAAGTCTGATAGAAAGTATTCCTCATCGGTGAAATTCTCCCATCGCGCGTGAAGGCGGATATTTTCTCGCACTTGGTAGCTCGTATGCAATCTGCCGATCGCATAGCCATCGAGAGCGTTTCCACCCCACGAGTGATCGCTCAGGGCGTGAAGCCCAACGCCCAGTTGCCACAGTGGCGTGACCTGCCAATCCAACCCCGATTGCCAATGCTCGCGCGGTTGATCGCTCAAGCTTTTGTCGAGATAGGTCATCGCCAAACGATAGCTGACATTTTCATGGAAAAATCGACCCTTTGCCCCGAGCTCGAAGCCCGAACTCACAGCCTCGCCATCTAAGTTGACGGGACGTGGGTCGGCAAAGGAATCGATGCGATCTTCAATCTCGTTGCGGAAAAACGTCAGCTCGATGCGGTGATCATCGCCGATGCGTTGTTCGATGCCGATGTCCCAACCCTGCGCTGATTCGGCGTGGAGATTGGGATTGCCCGCACCAAACGAGGACCCGAAAAGATCGAGGTAGCTTGGCGCTCGAAACGACGTGCCGAGACCTGCCCGAACGATTGTTTGCGTGGCTTTGATTTCATATGACGAGCCCAAACGCCATGTCTCTTCCTCGCCATATGCCGCATAGTCTTCCCAACGCAATGCAGCATAGGTTTGCCACGCGGCTAGCGGTTTCCACTCCAGCGCGGCATGGGCTCCGTAGCGATCGCGCTCCGCATCCGTGCCGATGGTGTTTTGAAAATCACTGCGATGCCCGAAAACGCCCCACAGTAGATGCAGGTTCTCGCGCAAGGTCAGATCGTGATCACTTGATAGCGCCGTCGCGCGCATGTCCGTGCCGTAGTTTCCGTACTGAGAATCACTGTCGTAAAACTCTTGCTGGAATCCGAGCACGGTTTGCGTGCGCCAGGCGTCGTTGATTTTCCCCTGCAAATACAAGGTCACGAGCGAGGCATCCAGATGATCATCCGAGTTGCCACGATTGTTGTAGTAGGCATCCACGCCGCGATACGTCACGCCGAGTTGCCATCCTTTGCCGATGTCTTGTTCGAGCCGCAGCGCGGTAATGGCTTGGTTGAATTCCTGATTCGGGAAATCATTTTCCGTCTCCTCATAGCCTGCCGAGAGGAAATAGGACAGGCCCTTTTCGGCACCTTGGAAGCGCAGTCCAGAGCTAAACGAATCGAACGATCCCGCTTCCGCAAACCACGTGCCGATCGGATCACCAGTGCCGCGCGCTGTTTCCAGATACAGCACGCCGCCGATCGATTCTCCGCCGTAGGCCGCACCTTGTGCGCCGCGCAGGATTTCCATGCGCCCGAGGT
>CANHKJ010000097.1 GCA_947460915.1 Verrucomicrobiia bacterium | reverse complement strand
TTGAACCACTGTCTCATATTCGAATCCATTGAGTTGGAACTTCCAGTAAACGTCGACCTGAGGACTCGCTGTCTTTCCAACCAAGGTGACGTTGTGTTCGACTTTGATGGTTTTGACCTGACTCTGGTCAAGGATGTCTTGGAATATTCTCTTCGTCAGAAGTTCATATGGGATGCCTGTGTTCTTCATTTGATTTAAACGAAAAGTGTTTGTTCGTAGAGTTCAACCGTAATAGATCAGGTGGAGTTGATGTTAGAAGAGAAGCGGATTTATGCTGCTATTGCAAGGAGCATCTTCATCATCGTCTGTATCTTGCGCGACGCCATTGGCGGGTATTTTTTCAAAACTCCTCGGGTTTCATCCAGCGGAAGGAGACGATTTGGAATTTGCGACTGAAGTCGATGCTGTTGTTTTGCTTGGCGGGGTTGAGGTTGGTTGAATTAGGAACAAGGTGGTAATGCGTTTTTACGCCATTTGTTCCAAGATAAGCAAATAAGCAGAGTGAAAATCGTGAGAATGATAAGCCACGTTTGCCGAGAAATGCGGCGAACTTCTTCGATGCGTTGTTCTTTTGGGACATCTACCCGAGTTTCGCGGTTGATCCGTTGTGCAGCACTAGCGCTTAGGATTTCATAGCCACCCTCTTTTTTGAAACGGTAGGCATTGTCTTTGCCTTCAAAACTAAAAGTCCGCGTGCCCGCTTTGACTTGTTCCCACCACAATTTCCACGTTTCAAGATCTTCGCGTGGAAGTAGGTTATATTCACCCGGTTTAATCGGAGGATTCTTGAGCCCTATCCGCGAAAGTGCGCCCATCGCTACTTCGGAATTTGCTGGTACCAAACTACAATCTCCGGTGAAGAGGATCGGATCGGGCGTGTCACGGTCGTCATACAAATACTTGCCGAGCAACGCCACAACTTCAGGGGTTGGAATCTGGCGGAGAACTACTTCGAGCATAAAATAGCGCTCCATGTGATCCCTGTATGCTCCATATCCAATGGCCCCTGGTATGCGTTGGGCTTCAAGTATGGCTTCAAAATGTTCGGCGTGGCTGGGATCGCTTATGATTTCACGGTGAAGTGCTTCGTATATATCATCTATTTCCTTTCGATGATTCGGTATTTTTTTTTGATTTGTCATGCAACGCAAGCCAGCAGCTAACATCTCGTATTTCTTGCGCGAAGGCAGATTGCTCAAGAGCGCGAGGTTCTTTGTCCACTCTTGGATGTGCCGATTCTCCTGTTCACGGGCATAGGTATCAAATACCTCTGCGCTACTATTCAGCATGCCAAGGAAAACAACAACGAAGCTTTGAAACCACTTGTTCATAGTATTTTAGTTTTGCCCTGCTTTGCGTGCTTCCAGCCATAAGTCTGCGGCATCCCATTCACCTTTGACAAACCTGCGAGGAAATTGATTTCCTATCTGTTTCGTAAACATCAGTCGTTGTGCATGATCGGAGCCAGGTAGTGGCGCTGGGCCAGCCCCTTCATTGGGATGCCCATAACCAATAAATATATGCCCAATTTCATGCGCGATAGTATGTAATACATTCTGTTTTTTTATAGAAAGCGGTGAACTGCTTGAAACACTAATACCTAGGAAACTGGCGTTTACCCAAGCGGAGCGCCTCGGCCGGTCAGCATATCCTAACGCTATTATGGGACCCCATTTTTCGGCTTGCGGACTGTAGGTCCATGCGGCTATGCTACTTGCACCAATTACATAAACATTGACATCTGCACTCGGATCTCCAATTGCATCAAATGCCGATAATTCGGGGTTTGTGCTTCCGGCAACAATATCTAAGCTGTAGTTTCCTGTCACAGGGGGCAAAGCATCTGTGCCGACATTCATCGATGGGTAATTGGCCACGCTATAAATTAACTCAACTTCTGGCCGTACTGTAACCAGACAATTTGCATTGATTTGCTTTTCAAATACTTCGTTCAGGTATTCTGCAGCTTCAGCTTGCGTAGGGGATAAAACCGGACGCACAGCAGGCTTGATACCATGGGGATCTTTCCATGCCACGGGGGTAATGGTAATTTTAATGTCCCGACGTTTCATATACTTCAAACCAATTGGACTGGAAAGAGAAGCAGCATCGCCGCTCTTGATGACAAGATTTTCATCACCGGAAGTCGCACGATTGCCCATTAGAGTGACGGTTTGATTCAGTCCGGTTAGCGTGGTTGAATTCGTCAGACTAGGCGCACTGATGGTGATGGGATTTTCTGATGATGCTGGTATCTGCAACTTTACGCTGTTTGCGGTACCCCCACCAGTAGGAACCATGATCCAGATTTTGTTGGCGTATGCGGGATCTGGCTCTGAGGAGGTTATGGAAAAATCGTCCAACCCAGTATACTCGACATCGTCTTCGGCAGCACAAGGAAATGCAAGTGCAATTTGATCATAATCGTTGGCGCTGTTTATCGTTCCTAGTAAAGTGTGCCCTTTCTTGGACATCCCAAGATTAAAACTATTCAGAGCGTTACTAAAGACTGTAGGAGCATCCGGCATCATACGTTCTGTGCTATAGAATCGACCATTATACCAAAAATTTAATGCAAAGTTGCCTAGCCCGTTCAGGTTTGCTCTGCCTTCGGAACCGATCACAAGACCAGTATCTGAAATGCCATCGATCCGATCAAATGTATTAGATACAGCCCATTCTCCATTTTTGAAAAATCGCGCTGCGGCTGTCCCACCATGCAATACGGCCTGATTATGACTACCGACTCTGGCCAAATTCGTGTGATTACCAGATCCAATGTTATTATTTAAGCCACCGAACAAGATTTCTACTGCGCCTGCTGCATTAGTTCCCCACATACTGCTTTGACTCTCACAATAGTCATAG
Source organism: Verrucomicrobiia bacterium (assembly GCA_947460915.1). Taxonomy (GTDB): domain Bacteria; phylum Verrucomicrobiota; class Verrucomicrobiia; order Verrucomicrobiales; family Akkermansiaceae; genus UBA956. Next base: position 7,171 of record CANHKJ010000097.1, on the reverse strand, counting down.
GGTCCGGCATCACCCAACATGCTCACATCACCCTCATCATCAATTTGCCAAACTTTTAAGCCCCTCATCGTTCGAGTAGGATTCCCGTGTTCATCTGTGGTATTTTCGTAGGTAAGACCAATGAATGTGCCATCATTTGCCAAATGCTGCCCAGGAAAGCTCACTTGGAATCCCCAAGGGAATGGACTAATAGGTGCAAATTCTTCTGTACCGATGACGCTTGGAAGAGTAGTAGGAGAAGACCAGAAAAGAGCACGGCTACCTCCCATGCTGTCATTTCCCTTAGCATAGCTTGCACCACCTAATATTCTACCTGCGTCATTAATAAATTTGGCGCGGACTCCGACATGCTCTGAATTTTTTGGCAACTGATGATATTGATTGCCGTAAAACACCCCCTCGCTGTAGAGAACCATGCCCTTTTCATTCACATTGATTGGCAAATTCACAATGCCCTCAGATGTGGTTCCCGGCGGTAAAGAAAATAAAGCAAAGCGCGTTGGTAAAGTTTTTTGCCAGTTAATAAGTGGGTCGTGCGAACTGGCGTCGTTCGCATCGGGTATGCTATCGTTGTCAGAGTTGAGTTGCATGCCGTCGGCAATGCCGTCATTGTTGCTATCAGAACTGGTTGGATCGGCAATAGCTGCATTGCTGCCCCCGCCAGAGCTTTGAAGCTGCATCTGAAATTCGGCCCAGTCGGCTGAACCATCGGAGTCGGTATCGATGCCCCAATCAGCGATTGCACGCCAAAACTTGCGATCCGTATTGGTAGGCGGAGCTTCAGGTGCGTTACGCATGGCAGCAGTGCTTGTGGCGACTTCTGCGTTCATTTGCGGTAAAGCTGTTTCGAAAGCTGCCAAAAACTCAGCATCAAGGGAATTCTCAGGTAACACCGAGTTGGTGGCAGGGGGTGTTTGGGCAATGGTAGGATGATTAACCAGAAAATAAAATTTTCCGAAGGTTCGAGAATACATGATTTGCTCTTCCCATTCAGTGGCGAGAGTAAGATTTTGAAGGTGTACAGTGCGGAAGGGCCGATCCGAGAAGCTAGCTCCCTCGATGGAATCAAGTGATTTCCAGGTGAGAACGATGCCCCCCGTCGTGCTTGGTCGCATGAGAAACGGTGTCAGCAACTTTTTCACCGTCGGGGTGGGCGGCGTAGAACTGGGCTCAGGAGCTTGACTGTACACCATGGGAATTACTATTTCATGGCCCATTCCATACAAGCTATCGATTTCTGTCCACGAATTGAGGTCTTGTGAGGTTTGGAAGGTGTATTTTACTCCCGGAATTGTTTTGACAACCCATACCGTAGCGGTACTGCCGTCTGGGTAAGTGAATGTCTCCTGATGATGCTTCGGCGGCGCATAAGGCTCGACGGTTTGCAGGGTTTGCGCTTGCGATAATGTCGCAAGTATGATCATCGAAAGTTGCGTAAACGCTCTGATGCAGTGGGTGGTTTGAGGGGCTGTTTTCATAGATGTGGTTTGTTTTGAATAGTGCATTGTTGCTTTGGGAGTAAAAAAGAGCGCGACTTGATCACGCTCCTCACTAGGTACCGCGAAGCACCTTCCGAATGACGCGCCAAGCCGCGCCGATCAGGTGCGGTGGCTTGGTCATTCAGATGGGTCTGATAAAATTCGCGGTTTCAGTGAGGACCCTTTTTAGCCTTTGTTTCTCGCAAAAGCAGTTGTTAGATAGGTGGTGGATTCAGCGTTGTAAAAATGGGTTGAGGTTGATTGCAGAGTTAGCGTGGGGATCATGCCGTTTGATCGATGGTGCGGTCAAGCGGAAAAATGGATCATGCTGGATTTGCAGAGGTATCGGTTGTAGCAGGTGGTGTCGCTTTCGCTGCTTGGCTGCGGTCCCGGATGACGCGGGCGGCTTGCCATTGGGCGGCAAAAGAGCGGCCGGGAGCTGTATTACGGAAGCGCAAAACGAGCTTGTCCATGCTGCCGAGGAGATCGCTGATGACGTTGTATTTTCCCCGTAGCGATGCGGTCAAGGCCTTGCGGGTGGCAATGGCTTGGGCGGGTGTAGCGATGGCATTTGCGTAGTCTTCGATGGCGTCATTGAGCGCTGTTACATCGGCGGCATCCAGCCCGTAGTTGGCGAGTGTGGAGGCATCGGCAGCGAGGGCTTGGCTGAGTTTGGTCGCCAGAATGCGGCTGCGGTTGAGGAGCTGCTCATCGCGGAGGCGACGCCATGCCGTGGCGGAAAATTCGACAACATGGGCGTTTTGGTCTTGCTCGGCATCGTAGTAATAATCGGCAAGGGTTTGGCCGATCTCGTGACTGAGGTCTTCGAGTTCGGCTTCTTCGCGCTCTTTGTCGGCGGCATGGCCAGTGATGATTTTTTCCTGCTCTGCGGCGATGGCCGCAAAGTCATCGATGGCCTTTTGCAGCTGCTGGGCCTTCGTGGTGAAAATCAGGGGGGCTTGGTTTTGCCAAACGGGTTGCACAGATGCATCATTGAGCAGGGTGCTAACGGTACGGCACATATCGAGTCGGTTAATATAGATATTTTTCATATCGTGAAAACCGATAGCAAAGACGTTAGAAATGTCAACGGTGAAAGTGTTAGGGCGAGTGAATTTTTGCGCTTCAATCGTTGTGTTGACTGACTGTTTCGTTGCTCAATGTGACTCCTTTATTGCGACAGGTGACGACGTCATTGCGGCACCTTCCCGCGCAATTGCTACACCTGCCGACGCCATTGCTAAGCCTTCCTACGCTGTTGCTATACCTTCCGACTCTATTGCTACAGATGCAGACGTGATTGCTGCACCTTCCCAAGGAATTGCAAGTGCTTCCAATTCGATTGCTTAGTCTTCCTACGCCATTGCTAAAGCATCAAAACGCTATTGCTACGCCTTTCGCTTCGGTTGCTACCCTTGACGAGGCAAATGCTTTCCCTGAACGCTCGATTGCAACAAGTGACTTTACGAATTGCTAAAGCTAACGCCGCAATTGCTTCACCCGTCGCCGCGATTGCTATTTTTGAGTATTTTTTTTGAGTTTGCCCGTATAAATCAAAATTCATTACTCTACTCATATAGAATCGATGCTGAACACTTGTTTGCCCTCTTGTATTCAGAACGAGCGGCTTGCTTCTAAAACTTCTAGGCCCGTGCTTACTCGATTAGCGCACCACTCCGCGTCATCCTCACACCAAGTTAAAACTTCACGCAAGTATCTCTTCAAGCGATTTACGTCCACCGTTCCTTTAGCATTCCGCGCTGCAGTGCAAATGAATATGTCTAGCCGACGCACATCATGGGCGTGTTTACTCGTAGGATGGACTGCAAGAAACTGTTCGAACCTTTTGCGGGTCTTGGGTCCAGAAATGGCAGAATCAAGAGTAAGTTCACCGCTTGTTGTCTTAATCCTGAGACCTAAACTATTCCTACGGCTAAAGGATGTGAGGCTCTTTCTAAAATGTTCGACAAAGCTATTGTACTCTTCCATGGTAATTGAACTCACATTCTTGGGAATGATGTTGGTGAGCTCTAACCCTGCACCGTCGGATGATGCAAGGTGAATTGCGGGCAACGGTTCAGAGTGAATGGCTTGAAGGACAAACGCATCAGTGGTTATCAACTTGCGATACTGGGCGGTTTGCTTTGGGAGCGGTGTGTAGCCGTCAGACTCACGTGCAAACCTGAGAAGGGCTTCCACGAGTATGCGCGAGTCATTATTACGAGAGGATATGTGCAGATTGCGTGGAATCATTTTTTCGCAGAAAGTTTAGGCATTTTACGAATGGGACTAACCGGCAAAATCAAAGAATGACGAAACCCACCGTTAGATGCGCTGGTTTGTTAGGCGTTCTATGTGAGTTGCTTGATGATCGAAATCATCAGTAAGCCATAAGAAACAAGCACAAAAATAACCTTGATCCAGAAGAAAAATAAACTAGGCCAATTAACCTTATTCGAAACTTTGACATCCTCATCGTTATTCTTGTGCTTGCGCCAATAATGTGTATTAAGAAAGCCCCAAATCACACTACCGTAAACATACTGTAGAAGATCAGAACCAAGAGCGGCCACAAAGAATCCCAACGGGAGCAGTAGTTCATTTGTATATAGAACACCACCTGCATCATCGCCACCAATACGAAAAATCCAGATAACTGCGATGCCAGCGAGAGAGAATTGCCTCACCAACTCACTGACTTTGCCAGTGGATTGATAATACGCATCGCGAATCTCAAATATCTTCATTTAGGTTTCTTGGGGCCTGTTGAATTCGTATTCTCAGAAGCACGCTTCTCTGTTCCAAAAATCATTTGCGCCGGTTTGGCTGGGGCGGCCTTTGCTACAGTTCTCTCGGTTGGCTTTTGAGCTGGTTTCTGAGGTTGTGGACGGGGCTTTGGCTTGTCACTCATTTTTTGCTGGTGTATTGCTTGATGTTACTTTCTTCTTTCACAGTTTTTATTTGGAGGAACATACCATATTGCATCATTTGGTTATGCCTGCGAAAGGAAACTCGTTTTTTTCAGATAATTCAAGAATTTTTCTTCTACCTCTTGGCGGGTAAAAGCTTCACCTCACGTGTTTTGGATATCGGTTGTTTTTACGCTTTTCCTAAAAGTCTTTGGGAAACTCTGATATACGCACGATGTTCCTTCCTTGCACCCGCCATTTTTCGCTAGACCCATGTATGGGGCGCACAGGGGGGGGCGTACGGGGAAGTGTTTTTACCTAGGTCATTGGTCTGGGCTGGTGCGAGTAAACCTAGGTTGCGTTTTTTCAAATCTCCTCGGGTTTCATCCAGCGGAAGGAGACGATTTGGAATTTGCGACCGAAGTCGATGCGGTTGTTTTGCTTGGCGGGGTTGAGGCCCGAGGGATCGGGATCGAGGGGATCGGGGAGGCGTTGGACGATGGCCTCGCAGTAGGCGCGGGCGAGAACTTTGCCGCTGGCATCGGTGGCATCGCCGTAGGCGCGGATGCGGAAGGTATCGGAGCGGGCGCTGAGTGTGGAGCCGATGACTTGCAAGACATCAGCCTGAGTGAGGTAGCCGGGAATGCCCCAAGCCATGCTATCGGGCTTGAGGGTTTGCTCCAGGCGGGTGGGATCGGCAATGTTGTCGGGATGGCGGTAGTTTGGCAGGCTGCTTTGGTTGTTGAGTGGGTGACTGGATCGGAAGCTTTGGTTCAGGCCAGCAGCATCGATGGCAGCTTGCAGGGTGCCGGAGCGTCCGCTGTCGTCGTTGCGCAGACGGCGATTGACGAAATCGGCGAGGGAGAGAAATGGGCCGCGTAGTTTGACTTGCTCGACGATGGCAACGGCGAGCTTATGGACCTCGTCTTCGCTAAGCACGCGTGAGCCGTCCCAGGCGTCTTGGTTGTTGCCGCTAGAGCTGGATTTCCACTCACCGCCGCGTGGATTGAGAATGCGGGAAAAGCGGATGCCTTCGGGGCTCACGCCGAGACCCTGAGTGGAGCGCAGCAAGGCCTCCCAGGCCGCGACGGAGGTGGAGTTGACATTGAAGGCACCATCTAGCAAAAGATGGCGCGCAGGGCGGTGGAGGTCCATCAAATCATTCGCATTGATGTTGCCCCGTGAGGATGGCAGCAGCCGCAGGCGTCCATTGGGCAAGGGCTTGCGCAGCGGGTCGCTGAGAAATTGATCCTTATCGTAGCGCTGGCCGGTGGAGAGAAAAAAGTCATCCCACATGCTATGATTAAGCTCGTAGGAGAGATCGTAAACGAGGTTGTCGGTATCGCAGAGGTCTTGGTAGATGGCGCGGCCTTGCATCGCCCAGGTATCAGGGCCACCACCGGAGCGCTCGGCATCGGTGGACCAGCCGATGTTGTTCATATCAAATCCGCCGTAGCGTTTTTCACCGCTGGAGCTGAGGGGCGGAGCGGTGCGATCGAGGCCGCTGTATTTTCCGCTAGCCACACGGGGATCGGCGAGGGAATTGGCAAAGGCGTAGGACGGGTGCCAGACGAAGTCGGAAAATTTCGCGTGTTGGAGTTGGCCCAAGGAAACGAGGCCGACGTCGGTGCGAGGCACATCGAAGAGGACGATGCGTTCTTTCCCTTCCATGGGCGTGCCGAAGGGATTGCCGTGGTACTTGCCGTTGCGGAAGACGGGCGCTTGGTCGTTCCAGGAAACGGCTTGGTCATAGAGATCGCGGGTGTAGATGCCGAAAAACCAAGGGCCGCCGCCAGAGCCGCTGGTGGCGAGGGTGCCGCCGATGTTGTCCCATGGGCTGCGGGTGGCGTAGGCAGCGCGTGGATTCCAGGTAGCGAGCGGGGCTTCTTCGAGAAAACTGGTATTGCGCAGGGGGCCGGTGTTGTTGCGATTGGAGGCGTGCTCGCGGAACCAGCGCAGGCGCATACCCTCGCGGCTGCGGATATCGGGTAGGATCGTCGGGCGGGGATTGAGGGTGTCTGTCCGCTCGACGTTTTGCCAAGTGCTGGTGCGTTGGGCGAGTCGGGGCTCTCGGCCACCACCGTATTGCAAGGAGGTGGAGATGTAGGCGTATTGCGGGAGTCGATCAAACTCCGCGAAATTCACACTGCTCTGCTGGCCTAACACTTTGGCAACGATGCGTTGGTCATCGGCTTGATTTTTGGCAACATTCACGACCGGATTGAATTGATAGCGGGTGGGAAAATAATCGACGTTTACGAAGGCACCGGCGGCATTGACCAATTGATTACTGAGAAAAAAACAGCGGCTCACATCGGGGGCAGTGGTGCAACTGAGGAGATTGGCCGCGATGTTTCGCTCATCGTATTCCTGCCCGCGGGCAGTGGAAAAGACGAGGCACTCGCCCGGCTCAAAGGTGGTGGCGGGAACGGTAAAATAGTTTGAGCCGACGTAGGCCTCCGTGTAGCCGTCGGATTGTTCGAAGCCCTCATTGGAAGCGAAATTATTTCCGCGGCCATCATTGCCCCAACTGCCGCCATAAGTGAGAAGCCACCCATACCAATTGACGGTCTCGAGCAACTCGAAGCGGCCATTTCCTTGCATCATGACGATCAGTGCAGGCATGGAGACGCGAGCGTTGTAGGGATTCCACAGCACCACGCGGGGGTACATGTGGCGGCGGTATTGGTAAAGACCACCAGGCACGCTAGGGTTTGGGTAGTAGCTGTAGGTCCAGAGTGTGCTGGCCTCTACGATGACGGGCCCGACGCTGGAGACTTTGTA
>CANHKJ010000096.1 GCA_947460915.1 Verrucomicrobiia bacterium | reverse complement strand
GCTTTGTGGTGAGCTTCATACTTGGCGCGCAGGCCGTAGAGGATTTTGATCGCGTCCTCTTGCGTTGGCTCATCGACCTTCACTTGTTGGAAACGACGTTCGAGAGCGGCATCTTTTTCGATGTATTTGCGGAACTCGTTCAGTGTCGTGGCACCGATGCACTGAAGCTCGGCACGGCTAAGAGCGGGCTTGATGATGTTTGAGGCATCCATGGCTCCTTCGGCAGAGCCAGCACCGACGATGGTGTGAAGTTCGTCGATGAAAAGGATCACATTTTTCACTTTGCGGATCTCATCCATCACGGCTTTGATGCGCTCTTCGAATTGACCGCGATACTTGGTGCCAGCTACCATCAAGGCGAGGTCGAGGGTGATCACGCGTTTGTCGCGGAGAATTTCAGGAACGTTTCCGGAAGCGATTTCTTGCGCGAGGCCCTCGGCGATGGCGGTCTTGCCGACGCCTGCTTCACCGATCAGAACTGGGTTGTTTTTCGTGCGGCGGCAGAGGATTTGAATCACGCGCTCGATTTCGCTCTCGCGACCAATTACGGGATCGAGTTCACCATCTTTGGCACTTTTCGTGAGGTCACGCCCAAAGGCCTTGAGAGCAGGAGTTTTGGTTTTGCCCTCTTGTGGTTCGCCGTTCCCGGAATTCTGTTGTTTTTCCGAATCGGAAAAAATGTCTTCCTCATCGAGATCATCGCTTTCTTGCTCATCCTCGGTTTCGTCCGTAGGCGTGAAGTTCGGATCAATCTCGGCGAGAATCTCGTTGCGCGTGCGTTGGATGTCGACGTTCAGTTGTTGCAGCACACGTGCGGCGACGCCGTCACCTTCGCGCAGCAAACCTAACAAAATGTGCTCGGTACCGACATACGAGTGGTTGAGTGTTTTGGCTTCCTTGTCAGCCAAGGCGAGCACCTTTTTCACGCGAGGCGTGTAGGGAATGTTGCCGCCGGAGCTACCCGCGGTGCCGGTGCCGACTTCCTTTTCCACTTCAATGCGCACACTGTCGAGATCGAGTCCCATGCGTTCGAGCACGTTGACGGCAACACCTTGACCCAATTTGATTAGGCCTAACAAAATGTGCTCGGTGCCGACATAATTGTGGCTAAAGCGATCTGCTTCTTTGCGTGCGAGGGCGAGGACTTGTTGAGCTCTGGGAGTGAAATTATTCATAAGTCAAGGTCTAGGGGTTGATCCGAAAGAGGGGGGCTTTTCGTTTGTGAGAAAACCATAGCAGGTGTGTGGACGTTTTGCAAATGCGAGCGAATGATTTGTCCGCGGCTTTCATCGCGTTGTTCCGGTGAGAGTTTGCGTCCGCTATGCAGCTGCAGGTGAGCGGGCTGAATTTCCATCAGCAGGTTATCGCAGAGGCGCGCAATTTCTAGTGGGAAAAATCCCATGTTGGCACCGAGGCGGATGAGGGAAAGGTGGTTGAGCGCTTCTTTGGAATCGATGAGCCAGGCATGTTGCAAGATGCCGTAGGATCTGCCAATTTTGTCGTGTAAGGTGAGGCGATCGTCTTCGAGCATTTTCAGACGTGCATTGGTCTCGTGTTGCGCGACTTGTGCGATGACTCGTTCGAGGCGCTCGATGATTTGCGTTTCGCTTTCGCCGAGAGTCGATTGATTGGAAATCTGATAGAGATTGCCGAGTGACTCGGTGCCCTCGCCATAAAGACCGCGGACAGCGAGTCCCATGCGGCCGATGGCATTGAGGACTTGGCCAATTTTATCACTGAGGACTAAACCTGGAAGGTGAAGCATGGCGCTGGCGCGCAGGCCGGTGCCGAGGTTGGTCGGGCAGGTGGTGAGGTAGCCTAGCTTGCGATCGTAGGCGAAGGTGAGTGACGACTGAATTTCGTTGTCGAGCTCATTGAGCGCATCGTAGGCGACTCGAAGGTTGAGTCCGGGGCGGATCGATTGCATGCGCAGATGATCTTCCTCGTTGACCATGATGCTGAGCGATTGGCGGCGCTCAATGACGGCTGCGCTGCCCTCGGTGCGGGCGGCGTGTTCGCGACTGATCAGGTGACGCTCGACGAGCACTTGTTTTTGCACCGAAGTGAGCCCGCTCAGTGGTTGCGCGAAGGCATCCTTCATCGGCCGCAATTCTTGGATCACGGGAAAAATTTCCTGCATCGCCATGCGACGTTGCTCGGCTGTGGCCCATCCAGGAAAGGGGAGGAGCCGAACATTTCGCGCCAAGCGAATGCGTGAAGTGAGCACTACCGCATTATCCACTTCTCCGCCGATCATCCAATCGGCAGGGTGTTTGATCAATGTCGAAAATCGCATCATGGCAGTGTAGTGGTGGGAAGCGGGAGTTCCAATTGGCGAATTTGATCGCGCAGCGATGCCGCTTGCTCGTAGTTTTCTTGCACGATGGCATCCTCTAATTGCTGACGCAATTCTTCGAGCTTTTCATCGCGGGCATGAATTTCTTCAAACCCAGGTGGCACTTTGCCCACGTGGGTGACACCTTGGTGCATGCCGCGCAAGATCAGTTCGACTTCTGGGCGGAAGGCCTGGAAACATTCGCTGCAGCCGAAACGTCGGACGCGATTGAGATCATCGACGCTGAACCCGCAGTTCGGGCATTTTTTGCCACCACCGGAACGAGTTGGCACAAAGGGTGCATTTGCCACGAGTGCCGAGGTCGGCATGCCACTGAGGAGCATATCGGCAAGCGAAAAGCCCGTCGGATCGGTGACTCCCTTGGTCTTGGCACAGCTCTCGCAGAGGCAGACTTTTTTCATCTGCCCCTCGATCAACTGAGTGAGGAAAACCGTAGCTTTCTGATCGCAGAAGTCACATTTCATGATGATGCCGTTAAGCTATGGGGGTGCCAGTCGAGTTGGCTAACGCGCGGAATGCGGTAATAAATTTGGCGGTGAGTGGCCCGGGGACGCCTTCACCGATCGGGCGGCGATCGAGAGCGATTACCGGAATCACTTCTGCAGCGGTACCAGTAAGGAAGCACTCGTCGGCGACGAAAATATCATAACGTGTAAGCGTTTGTTCGGCCCAAGGAATGCCGAGTTGATCAGCGAGTTCCAAAATTACGCGACGAGTCACGCCATCTAGAGCGCCGTCGGAAACGGGTGGCGTCAGCAATTTGCCATTTTTCAGGAGAAACAAATTGTCGCCCGTGCATTCAGCCACGTAGCCTTGTTCGTTGAGCATCACTGCTTCCATGGCACCGGATTGAATCGCTTCGACCTTTGCCATGATGTTGTTGAGATAGTTCAGCGATTTGACCTGTGGCATCAAGGCCGCTGGAGCGGGGCGTCGCGTCGCGCAGGTGATGATCGCCAAGCCTTTGGAATAGTATTCTTCGGGGTAAAGGCTGATCGTCGAGGCAATGATGAACATGCTTGGACGCTCGCAGAGATAAGGATTGAGGCCCAATCCACCGGTGCCGCGTGTCACGACGAGACGCACATAACCATCGTTCAAGCCATTGGCTTTGATGGTATCTACGGTGAATTGACAAACTTGCTCCTGTGTCCAAGGCATATTGAGCACGATCGCACGTGCCGAATCGAAGAGACGGGAAATGTGTTCTTCCAAACGAAATACGCGGCCATTGTAAAAACGAATGCCCTCAAAAACTCCGTCACCATAGAGCAAACCGTGGTCAAATACCGAGATTTTCGCGTCTTGCTCTTCTACCAATTTTTCGTCCAACCAAATTTTCATGCGCGACCCAAGTTAGCTTTCCTCAGACTTCTGACAAGCCCCTAAAGTGAAGATTTTTGACATTTTTTGCGTCCAATCAATTGTGGCGTTCGGCACGTCATTGCGATTTTTCGATTTTCCTGTGAGATGGCGAAATCGTCACATGCGTCAATGAGAAATGTGTCGATTTGGTTAATCTGCGCTAAAACACAAAGCAAAAATGGTGTCATTTCCGACAATTTTGATCGACATCTGCTTTCAACTGGCTAGTCTGCGCGCACCTTTTCATGGACGCAACCCAAGATCGCCGCGAATTTAAATTTCTTCTGCCAGCGGAAGAAGGCGAGAAATTCCGACTTTTCATTGCGAGCATGATCCCCGTCGATCGTGGTGCAGAAGATGGTTATCCCGTAATTTCTGAATACTACGATACCTCGGATCGCCATAGCTATTGGCAAAAGCAATGGGGCGTGGCGAATCGACGTCGCGTTCGCGCTCGTGTTTACGGGCGGGCCGATGGACTCATTCCGCCCGCTGGATTCATCGAGATCAAGCACAAGCTGGACGGCGATGGAGTGAAGCGCCGGGCTGCGTTGCCGATCGAGTCTCTTGCCGAGCTCGCGCAGGGGAAAATTCCTCAACCTCTCTTAGATCCCAACCGCTCTCGCGCTGACAAGCACGTAGTCGCCGAGCTGCAAGACCTGATCGTCGATGCCGGCGCTCGTCCTGTGGTGCAGGTCCGCTATGATCGCATGGCCTATGATAGCGGTCCCGAGGGAACCATTCGCGTGACCTTTGATACGGGTCTGCGTTGTCGATTTGATATGAAGCCGCTCACCCCTGACGATCCTGATTTTCCACTCGCAGTGGTGAAGCATGAGATCGCCGTGGTAGAAGTCAAAACCATCGGCTCCGTGCCGATCTGGCTGCGCAAAGCCGCTGGAGAATTTCAATTGCAAGCCCAGAGTATGAGCAAGTATTGTCAATCTCTGGAGCGCTTTGACCCAGCCGTTGCCAAAAACCCCGAAGCTACCCTACTGCTGTTATAGCCCAGCTACCTGATAGAAATACGACCCATGAACGAATTCATTACCAGCCTCAAAGATTACATCTCACTCGACACGCCTCATCCACTCGAAGTAGTGGGTGCTATGTTTCTGAGCTTCGTGCTCAATCTCTTTATTGCTACCCTCTACCGGAATACCTATAAAGGAACACGTTATACCCAAGACTTCGTTCACACGTTGATCATCATTGGCACGATCACGACGATTTTGATCATGGTGGTTCGCGGTAATGCCGGCGTTGCCTTCGGTATGTTTGCAGCCTTTTCGATGATTCGTTTCCGTCGCAATTTGGGACAAGCGCGCGACCTTGGCTTTGTGTTCTTTGCCATGGCCGCTGGTATGGTTGTTGGAGCACGTCTTTATACAGAGTCGCTCATCTGCGTGCCTCTTGTTGCTGCCTTGATTTATGTGCTTTCCCGCACCGACGCTTTCGCACCACGCCGCGCCACTCACTTGCTTACCATGCGCATGACTAGCGACATGGACTTTGAAGATCGCCTCAATCCGATTTGGGCTGACTGCGTTGATCGTGCGGATCTGACTAGCGTGCGCTCTGCACAAGCAGGGATGATGACCGAATTGCGCTATGGTCTGCAACTCAAAGAAGGTGTGAAAGTTTCCGATCTCATCGAGCGTTTGCAGTTGGCTTGTGGCAACAATCGCATCGTGCTGACACCCACAGGAAACGAACTGGACGTATGAGAAAACACAAAGGATTTACATTAATGGAGCTGCTCGTTGTGGTAGCTATCATCGCTGCCTTGGCGACAATCGCCTTCACGGTCATCCAATCTTCGCGCAGCAAGGCAGATCAGGCCAGTGCGTTGACGAAAATGCGTTCTCTCGGCACTGCATTTGGCTCGTATGTGGCAGATAGCAGTGGCTTGCTGCCGCTCGAAGATGCAGTGGGCACCAACAATTGGCAAACGGCTGCGAGGCCAGAGAATCAAGAGGTTTGGTACAATGCCTTACCCCGCTTGATGAGTGCACCTACTGTTGGCGAGCTTGGCGAGGACAATCCAGCTGGATTTTATGACAAAGGCTATCCCTTATTCATTCCGGGAGCTCCTTATCCTGGTGCGAATAAACGTCTCGGCTCGCCGATGTTTGCCGTCGCGATGAATAGCCGCTTGCAGCGCAAAGACGAAAACGGAGAGAAAAAGCAAGTCCCCGTGGTGAGAATCATGGAACCTAGCAAAACCGTCGTTTTCTTTGAGCGCGGTCTGCCGAATGATAAGAAAACGCTGCCTGGGCAATCGGGCTTCGATGGCTCCCCGAAGGGAAATGCGCGTGCTTTTGCCGCTCGCCACAATCAGCAAGGTGCGTTGATTTTCGTCGATGGCCACGCGGAAATGCATAAGGCCTCCGATCTGTTGACTCCTACAGGCAAGATCATCATGCCACAAACTGCGGTCGTTTGGTCGCTGAATGCCGATGATGATCCTAACTGATCATAAAAAAAGTTCTTGCGGAAACCCCTTGTGAAAACAAGGGGTTTTTCCTTTCTTTCAAGCGGAATGATTTTCCGGCAAGTTTTTTCTTGCCGGATGATGAGTGGTGGGATAGGTGGATGGCGACGTTTTTGACTGCTCTCAACCGTGTTTTCAGTCACATCATACCGTTCTCACTCCCAACACGATTGTCCGCATGCGTTTTCCTTTTCTCTCACTCGTCACCACTTTGGTATCTTCCCTTCTACTTTGCCAGTGCTCAACTCATTCTTTGGTAAGCATCGTGAAGCCAGGCTTTTCTAGCAACGTCTCGTTCAATACACCAAGTCCCTCATCGGCATTACTTAGTGCCGCAAGAAGCAAGCCACGTGATAAACACGGTATGCCTGTTTACACTTTTGGTGAAAAAAATCGCGTAGTTCGCACCACCGCCTACACTTGTTCGGAAGATGATCACATTCAGTATGGATCCAAAAGTGCATTAGGCACTCCGCTGAAATACAACAATCGCGTGCGCTCTGCTGCTGCGGACTGGTCCTTCTACCCGATGGGCACCGTTTTTAAAATTAAAGGTCAACCGTATCTTTATGTGGTAGACGACTACGGATCAGCCTTGACTGGCACGGGAACCATCGACATTTACCAGCCATCGCGCTCGTTTATGAATGTGTGGGGTCGTCGCAATGTCGAGATCAGCGTAGTGCAGTGGGGCTCACTGGAGCGCAGCGCTACAATTCTTTCCCAACGCTCTGGTTTTAGTCACTGCCGTCAGATGTATGCGAACATTCAACGTCTTCGAGGGCTTAGTTCCACCACCGCATCTCGCTAATTCTTGAGCTAGATTCGCGGTATTTCACATCGACTCTTGCGCTCGTAGTTACCTGCGCTATGTTCGCCGCGAACATGCAGCAGAAAAAATTTCTCATTCAGGCAATCGGCACAATTTTGCTGATTTGGCTCGTGGTATTCTCGATTCGCTCGTGGGCAGGATCGAAAAAAATCACCGCGGCGCGCCTTCAACAAGAGATCGAGGAGTCGGCGTTTGCCGATTGGTCCGAAGGAGCAGGTTCTTCATCCGAAGCCAAGGAACGGGAGGCGCAAATTCGTGACATCGCTTTACTCACCAACCGTCTTGATTTTCAAGAGCGGGAAAAAAATCGCGAGAGTCGTGCCAACGAAAAGTTCTTTCGCCTGCTCAGTCAGCAAGAGCGCAGTCTTTTCATCGAGCTTACCGTTGCCGAGAGCATGAATCAGTTTATGCAGGCATTGGATCAAATGCCACCCGCCGAGCGCAAGCGCTTTGTGAAACGCGGGCTGGCAGAAATTGAGAAAGGCCAAACAGAGGCGGACATGCAGCGCACAAAGGAACTGGGCGAGGATGTGATGGCAAAGATTGCCGAGGAGGGCATGCGTGCATATTTCGAGAAGTCGAGCTCGGACACCAAACTCGATCTCGCGCCCTTGATGGAATCGATGAATGAAGTGATGCAAGGCCTGCGCGGGAACCGATTTGGACCACCCCAATGAAATTGATGCGCTCTCACACTCGCTCACGTGGCTTCACGTTGATGGAATTGCTGATCGTGGTGGCGATCATCGCAGCTGTGGCAGCATTGGTCGTGCCCTTTGGGAAATCGATGCGCGCTAAGTCGCGCCAGGTCGCCTGCTTGAACAATCTCAAGGAAATCGGCGTCGGCATCGAGTCCTATTTGCAGGATCACAGTGATACCATGCCCGACATCGCGGCTGGTCGGAAAACCAAAGAAGAGGACGTCTTGGTGTTAGAAACAGCGCTGGCGGATTACATCGAAAATCCCGAAATCTATCATTGCCCCGAAGATCAAGAAATTTTTCAGGAGACTGGAAGCAGCTACATTTGGAACTCCACGCAGAGCGGCAAGAATAAGCATCGACTGGAATTTTTCACCATCACTGATGATCCAGGCCGCGTGCCCTTGGTCACGGACAAGGAAAAATGGCATCCAGGAGAATCCGGGGTGAATGTTCTTTATGCGGACTACTCGGCATCGCGCGAAGTGAATTTCTCGGTCTCGCCCTAACAACTACTATATTTATCGTAATTTATGCTCGTCATCGACAATCTCTGGAAAAACTTCAATGGCTCGCCTGCGCTGCAAGGTGTCTCGTTTGCTGTGGAAAAAGGGCAAATCTACGGATTGCTTGGTCACAATGGCGCAGGAAAGAGCACGACACTTGGCATCATCCTAGGCATGGTGGCGGCGCAATCAGGGGATGTGCGCATCGATGGCATCTCGGTCACGCAAGATCGATCACGCGCCTTGCGCAAGGTGGGCGCGATCTTTGAGGCACCATCATTTTATGATTACCTCAGTGGTTGGCAGAATCTGAAAATTTTGATGAGCTATTCGGGACCGTTCGATGAAAAGCTCGCACGCGAGGTGGTGGAGCGAGTGGATCTCACCAAACGCATTGACTCCAAGGTGCGAACCTACAGTCACGGCATGCGTCAGCGCTTAGCTCTCGCGCAGGCACTTTTGCCCGAGCCGGAAATTTTGTTGTTGGATGAACCAACCGATGGACTTGACCCCGAGGGCATCAAGTGGTTTCGCGACTTTATTCTCGGATTGCGTGCGGAACGCGGCATGACCGTTCTTTTTAACTCGCACCTTCTTGGCGAAGTCGAACAAATGTGTGATCGCATCGCGATTTTGCAAGGTGGCAAGCGTGTTTTCGAGGGGCCGATCAAAGGACTGGTCGAAGAGCAACAAGGATATGAAATATCCGGCGAAATTTCGGCAGAACACACCACGATCATACCTCAAGTTCTCTCGCCTTTTGGTGGGACATGGGATGGCGTTGCGCGGCTGTATTTGCCCCATAATGTTGATCCTGCACTAGTAATACGAGCCCTTGTGCAAGCAGGTGTGCCCTTGCGCTCCTTTGCTCGCAAGGATCGCTCTTTGGAAGACCTTTACATGGAAATCAAACAACAACACACCACCATCCCACGCAGCGCATGATGTTCCTCGCCCAACTCCAAGGAGAACTGCGCAAGCTGTTTTCTCGACCTCGCACCTACATTGGCTACGTCGCATTCTTGGCGATGGAGATTCTGATTTTGGTGGTGTATAAACTCGATCGCACACAGGCCTACACGCGCAAGCAATTGCAGAACAATGGTCTCGATTTTGATATCTATTACAGTTCGCTTTCGATCACATTCACGATCATGCTGCTGAGTATGTTTGTGTTAGGTTCGGTGTTTTTCGCGCTGGTCGCGGGAGACATTGTCGCCAAGGAAAATGAAGATGGCAACTTGCGCTTGATTTTTGCCCGTCCGATCAGTCGATTGCGTCTGTTGGTAGTGAAATATACCAGTGTCTGCATTTACACGGTGAGCTTTGTCTTTTTCGTCGGTATCAGTGGCTACCTGATGGCGGTCGCGGCGGTGGGATGGGAAGGTGGATTGTTTGTGATGGAGCCGAAGATGAAAGTTTTTGCAGCGTATTCGGAATGGTCAGATGGTGCAGGAAGGCTTGCACTCGGTGCGCTCGGCATTGGCTTTAGCATGATTACGATTTCCTCAATCGCGTTTATGTTTTCGTGCTTCAAGATGAAACCGGCGGCGGCAACGATCATTACCTTGAGCATTTTGTTCGTCGATATGATCGTGCAGAATTTCCCGTTCTTCAAGCCATACGAAGAGTGGTTCGTGACCTGGCGCATGAGTGCCTGGGTGTTTTTGATGGAACCGCATTTGCCATGGGCGAAAGTGCTCGAGTCATTCGCCTTTCTCGGTGGTCTCAATGCAACGGTATTTGTGCTCGGTTGGCTCGCCTTCCAATCACGCGATTTCAAAACGTGAATAGGGAGAAGGGATTTTCAGTCCCTTTTTT
>CANHKJ010000095.1 GCA_947460915.1 Verrucomicrobiia bacterium | reverse complement strand
CTGGCAGTAGGGGATTCAATGGTGAGGCCGGCGTCGATGTATTGGCCGCCCGTGCTTTGATGGCAGTGAATGGCTAACACATTGCGTCCTTTTTTAAGCGCTGCGCGATCAATGGGAATGCTGGCGTAGTGGCCGTTGAAGCCTTTGAGCGTAGCTACGGATTTGCCGTTGAGAAATACCTCTGCGTCTTCGTCGTGGTAGATGACGAGCTGCAATTCACCAGCGGGAATTTCGGTGAGAGAAAATTCGCGGCGCAGCCAGATATCGTTGCTGGTCCACTCGGTGCGCACGACGCTGTTGGGCGTGCCCTTGGAGCCAAAGCCACCAGGGCCTTCTTTCCAGTCTTTGTCGGAAAAAGATTCTGACTCCCATGTTGGAGTGGGTTTTTCTAACGAAAAGCGCCATGGATGCGCCTCGGCACGGGAGTCAGAGAGCAATGAAGTTACGCGCACAACATCGGGCGAACCCAACAATTTATCGGAAAGCGGCTTGAGCCATGCGGGCTCGACTTTGTTGACGCGATCGTAGGTGCGGAGGCCATTGATCTCGATCTCGACATCGGTGGTCTGCGTGTAAACTCCCGCCGCGATGCCGCGTTTGCGCAAGCCGCAAAGAATGTTGATGGATTGGGTGTAGCGATCTTTCCATTCATCGAGCGACTTGGGAAGTCCGCCGTAGCCCCAATTGGCGTTGTCTTTTTTCCACAAATGCCCATCCACTGGCCAACCGTGACCGCCGAACTCGCCGACGACTTTGATGTAATCATCGAAACGTTTGTCGTCTAACGGAAAATCGGGGTGCGGGTAATTGTGATGATCGGCCACATCGCCGATGGGCCAGAAATTTCCGCCGCTGGCAATGTTGATGGCGCGGGTGGAATCATAGGCGACGGCCATTTTCCCGACTTCCATGGTGCGGTGTTGGCCCCAAGCTTCGTTGAATGGGACCCAGGAGGCGATGCAGGGAGCATCGTGTAAATGATCGATCATGCGCTTGTATTCGATGAGATATTGCTCGTGCGCAGCATCAGGCCAATTGGCGTCTTGGGGATTCGGCGCCATGCGTGTCCATTCAGGACTGTAGTCAGGGCGTGGTCCGTAGCTATTGCTGACTTGATCTTGCCACATCATCATGCCGAGGCGATCGCAGTGGTAGTAGTAGCGGCGTGGTTCGACCTTGATGTGCTTGCGAATCATATTGAATCCGGCTGCTTTCAGATACTCGATGTCAGAAAGCATCGCGGCATCGGACGGAGGAGTGAGCAGTCCATCGGGCCACCATCCCTGATCGAGTGGGCCCCAATGGAAAATCGATTTGCCATTGAGTGTGTAGCGCCAGTGACCACCGCTGTCCTTGGCTTTACCGAAGGCACGCATGGCAGTGTAGGATTTCACCGAGTCGAGTAACTTGCCTGCGGCATCGATGATGGAAAGCTGCACGTCGTAGAGATTCGGGGCATCGGGTGACCACAAAGCAGGTTCGGCGATGGAGAAATCGTGCGGTCCTACCTTGCTCAGATCAGCGCGAGCGCTCTCTTTGCCCTTGTGAGAAATGAGCACTTGAATTTTCGCGCCTGCGGGCAATTCAGCACTGAGCTTGGGCGTGACGGTGATGGTTTTTTTGCTGAGATCACAAGCGTAATCGACATCGGTAAGATGAAGTGCGGAGACTTCTTCCATCCAAACTGTTTGCCAAATGCCGGTGACACGCGTGTACCAAATGCCGCCGTTTTGCAGTTTTTGTTTGCCGTGCAGTTGGTAGCCCTCGGTGGCGTCATCGATGCGCAAAACGAGTTCATTTTTTTCACTGGTGAGAAACTCGGTGACGTCGAAGGAAAAGGGAGTGTGTCCGCCGATGTGGGTGCCGACTTTTTTGCCATTCACAAACACGGTGGTTTGGTAGTCGACGGCTTCGAAGTGCAGCAAACTGCGCTTGCCCGCACTGGCTTGAGGAAGCTCGCGTTTGTACCAGAGAGCTTCGTAGGGTTCGATCAATCGACCGACGCCAGAGAGAGCCGACTCGGGGCAAAATGGCACAAGAATGCTGCCATTCCATGTTTCGGCGGAGGAGGCATCCTTGGGCGTGACAGCGTATTGCCAGAGGCCGTTGAGATTTTTCCATGATTCCCGTTGGAACTGGGGGCGGGGATATTCCTGCCATGCATTCTCGGGCGTAACTTGCTTCGCCCAGGGTGTGAGCATGCGGTCATCGACGAGTTTCCACTCCGCGGAAAAAGCGGGCATGGCGGCGAGAAGTGACAGAATCAGCGAGGTTTTTTTCATGTTCCGATTCCTGCGGAGTTGTGCCACAGGAATGAGGAACATAGCACACCTAGGATCGAGGGTGCATGAGCGTAATTGCCAATTTTCGGCATCATTCAGCCATGAGGCAAATTACTGCCAGGTCCAAGTTACCTCGACCTTGATGTCGGGATGGATGCTGTGATGCACCGGGCAGCCATGAACGGCGGCTTTGAGAAGTGCTGCGTGGGGATGATCCTCCGCGATCGGCATGGCGATGGCGACGGGCAAACTGACAATGCGTCGCGGAGTGTCTGTGCTCATTTCCTTATGGACCACGATTTTCGTGCCTGCGAGATCGAGTTCTTTGCGCTGGGCTACGATGCCCATGATGGTGGCCATGCAGGCACCAAGGGCGGTGGCAACGAGATCGGTGGGGGAAAATGCCTCGCCGCGACCGTTGTTATCGACCGGGGCATCGGTGACAAGAGTATTTCCCGAGGGAACGTGCAGGGCGGAGCAGTGAAGTTGTCCTTCGTAATCAATGCGGATTTCTACCATGTGATTGAGGTGTGAGTTGTGATGTTTCTTTAGCAACCTTGGCGAGCACAACGCGGAAACCGTGGAGGTTGTCGCGTTTTTTCGGATCTTTCTGGGTCTTCCGATAGGTGATCGAGAGATGATAATCGGTGTAATTGTTCCAGCCGCCGCCACGCAATACCCCTTGCTCACTGGTGCTGCTATAGTTGTCTGAGACCCACTCATGGACGTTGCCTGAGATGTCGTGGAGGCCATGGAGGTTGGCGGTGAAAGTACCGACGGGTGAGGTTTTGTCAAAGCCGTCATTGTAGCCGACAATGATGCGAGAGACATTGATGTTGCCTGCCTTGGCGGCGGCCTCGTCGGCAAAATTCCCCGAGCCTGGCGGTGGTGGCCAGGTTTTGCCCCATGGCCAAATTTTCTGATCCAGACCTTCGCGTTGTGCGGGCGTGTTGCCCTCATCATTTCCTAGCCCAGCCATAGTGGACCATTCGAGGTCGGTGGGTAAGCGGTATTCGTGAGAAAACTGGATGCGTTCTTCCTTGCGTTCGCGGAGGGTGAGCCATTCGCAAAAAGCGTTTGCGTCATCGCGGCTGATGTATACAACGGGGTGATCGTCAGTTTGCGGGAAGTCAGGAACTGGACCGAGGGGGCGATTGGTTTCTTTGACAAATAGGGCGTAATCGCGGACGCGAGTTTCCCATGCTGCCACCATCAGGCTATCACCTACGGGCATGAATTTCATGCCGAGTGCATTTTCCCATGGTCGACCAAAGAAGACGCTTTGGTTGCGCTGGAGCTCGATGTTGAGGTGCACACGCTCGCCATTTTGCAGATTGATTTGTTGCGTTTGCGGCTTGTAGCCATCAAGTAAAAACATCAGGTCAACCGGACCGGGGCGGATTTTTTCAAGGAGTGTGGAGCCGGTGACGCGACCTCTCGATTCGTCGTTGACGTAAACTTCGACACCTTCGGGCAGGGTGACGAGCTCGATCGAGCCGTAGGGGACTTGGCGCACGATGACGCGGAAAGGTTTGAAATTTTTCGCACGCGCCTCGTCGTTGAGGTTGGGGTGATCGAAACTCGACTCGATACGCGGCAAGATTTCTTGGTCGTTGGTGAGGTAAGATGGCGTAGCTCCGCGTTGGTGCCAGCGGCAAAAAAGCTCGGCTTCACTGGCGGATGTGATCACGATGCGCGAGGGCTTGCCATTTTGCGAAATCTCGATGATTTGTCCCACCTCAGCCGGGCGCTTTTCGGCATTGAGATAATTTTGCCATACGCGCTCGGGAAGGTAGTCCTTGGAGACGTGCATGTCGTTTTCGGGCAAATAACGGATGCCGAGGTGATCACTCCACGACTCGCCGATGCGCGGTGGTGAATAGATTTTCAGACTACCTCCTAACAAATGCGGCTCACTGGATTCTTCGACCGTGTGCTCTAACAGCATTTCTTGATAGCCATTTTTGCGGAGCACAAACTTGAGCGCCGTGCCGACGGGGTAGGTGAGCACTGCGGTCTGAGTCTCACCGAGGTATTGTTCATTTTCATCGAATACCGTGGCACCTTCGGGATCGCTGAAAATTTTGATCTGTCCGGTTTTTTTGACTGGCTGAGTGGGAGCTGTGACGTTGCTGATGATTCCTTGGGCCCAAGTGTGCACGGTGCTTACTGGCACGAATTTCCAGGAAAGAAAGCCAATGCCGGCGAGCAAAATGAGCAGGGTCATCATTACGCTGGCGCCACGGCTGCGGCGTCTGCGTTTACCGCGCTGAATGCGGCGTAGAGCGTCGGTAAGCTCGGCAGCAGTGCTGATCGTACGCTTGGAAAGTTGGGGCTCGCAGACGTCGCAGATGATGCGATTCAGGGCGAGCCACTTTTTTTTCTGATCGCCTTGCGGGAGCTCATCGGGCAGCTCGGGGAAATCGAGGCGATCCTTGCCTGTGGCAATTTCATAAAGCACTTTGCCTAGCGAATATACATCGGCCTGTGCCGAGCCTGGACCCTCTGGCGGCACAAATCCCTCGGTGCCGACAAAGGTGCGTTGTCCACGCGCGGCAACGAGCCCGATGTCGGCCAGCTTGGCTTTGCCGCCGACGAAAATGACGTTCGAGGGTTTGACATCACGGTGGGCGAGGCCTTTTCCGTGCAGGTGACCGAGTGCGTCGGACAGGCGTAGACCGACCTCAATGCATTCATCAATGGGAAATTGCTTGGCCTTGGTGTCTTTGCTGTCGGCACGCAAGGTACGAGGTTCATACTCGACAGGATGGATTTCCGTGCCGCGGTGGATGTCATCACCCAACTCCATCACATAGTAGTAAAAGGAGTGGCGGTCAGGACTACGACCGACGTGTAGCACGTTCACCAGACCAGGGTGATCGCGTGAAATGGGCTCGAAGCGGAGGATGCCCTCGAACTCGCGCTCGAAGGTGCGTTCGTCCTCGAAGTCCTCGCGCCACACGACTTTCACCGCGCGCATGGCTCCGGTCACGCCGCGTGCAAGCCACACCTCGCCATAGGCACCACCGCCGATTTTGCGGAGCACTTCATGGTCGGGTATGCTAGGGTGTGGTCGTTGCTTAATCGCCATCTTGACGGAGTTTTTCCAATTCTTTTTTCAATACCGAACCGACGCGGTGTTTGGCAAGATAGACCTGCGCCATGCTCACACCGAGGTGTTTTTGCACCTTGGTCGCATCCCACTCGCGGAGCACGTAGTAGTCGAAAATTTGGTATTGTTTGGGAGAAACTTGGGCCTTCACGCGAGTGAGTGCAGCATTTGCCAAGTTGCGCCGCCACTCGGCATCCCAGACGCGGTCGAGTGGAATTCCGTTGGGGTCCTCGAAGCGGTCGATCACCGCGGTTTTGCGCTCGTCACCCCAGTCGCTGCTGTTCATGGAGGTATCTTTTTTGCGCTTGCGGAATTGATCGTTGATGCGCCAACGGGTCATGTTCATGAGCCACGATTTGAATGATCCTTGCTCGGGATCGTAGAGCTTTTTTTTGCTTTGTTTGGCAATGGATAAAATGGTCTCCTGCACGCAATCGAAGGCTTCATCGGAGCGCAAGCCAGCCTTGATGGCTACGGCGTAAATCAGCTTCCAGTAGGTCTGATAAAACTCATCCCAGGTCTTCTGGTCTTCCCAGTTATCGAGCCGCGCGATCAGGCTCTTGCGCGTTTTGGCACAGATGGCAGCTAGCGCTTCGTCTTGTTCTGGATCTTTTTCCTCTTCGCTCATCGGCAGGTTGTATAGCACAGAACTGGGGGCTTGTCTCCAGCAGTTTATTGAGACTTTTTGATTTTAATTCGAATTTTCTTAATTTACTGAAAAGCGAAGGATTGCAGTTATTGTTTATCAGGAATTTTTTTATTCTCCATTCAAAGTCACATGATCTGCTGCCGTCATACTCACATTCAGGACTCCCACGGCGCGTGACGTCTCAAAACGTTCCGTCTCTCTATCATCCATCTGCCTGTTCTTCGATCTGCCTGAGAGCCTCCACGCTCTAGTGTGTGACTTTGCTCTTCGTCGCGGTTCTGGGCATGCCGCGAGATGGGCTGCGCATTGCTCTCGATTTCACCCCGCGCCACAACGTTGAGCGTTTCGGGACCCGCATTTCCAATCCAGAATATCCCTTTTTACTCAACATTCAGCCGCATTTGGAGGACTGCCTCTTGATCATCGCGCCGTCATCCGGCGTCTGATTCTGCTCACGGATTATTTTTTTGTCGGCTGTTTGGCCTCTTCCCAGGCGATCATGCCGCCCTTGAGCTCCTGCAGTTTTGTGTAACCCGCTTCACGCAACATCGCGACTGCTTTTGCACTACGACCACCACTGCGGCAATACACCAACACGGGTTCATCGGGCTTAATCGATTTTTTAACCTCTTCCACGAAGGCCTTTTCTTGCACTGGCACTAAGACAGCACCCTCCAAGTGACCTTCTTTGTATTCCTCCGCCGTGCGAACATCCAAAATGCGCAGCGCTTGGTTTTTCGCAATCAACTGGCTCGCCGCAGGAACATCGATCAAATGCTCAGTCGCTTCAGCGCTTTTGCACGATGCCGTCAGAAAACACCCGAGGATAGTGAGCAGGAAGAAATTTTTCATACAAGCAAGTTAGCCTCGGTCCTTGCTGATGCAACCCGAATCCGCGAAAAAAAAACCGCATTCTGCGCATAAATCAAGTTGTCGATCCCCGCGCATGCTTTACAATCCCGCTCGTGAGTTACCAGGTCTTCGCCAGAAAATACCGCCCCGCTACCTTCGATGATGTCCTCGGGCAGGATCATGTGGTGCGTACCTTGAAAAACGCGATTGCGCAGAATCGGCTTGCTCATGCGTATCTTTTCGTCGGCCCCCGTGGCACCGGCAAGACTTCCACCGCGCGGATTTTCGCCAAGGCGCTCAATGGCCCCGGTGGTCCCAAGGTCGATTTCGATCCAAATGATCCCGTCTGCCAGCAGATCGCCGAGGGCACATCGCTCGACGTGGTCGAGATCGACGGTGCTTCCAACAATGGCGTCGATGAGGTCCGCTCCCTTCGCGAATCCGTAAACTACGCGCCCATGAGCGGGCAGTTCAAAATATACTACATCGACGAGGTCCACATGCTCACTAACGCGGCATTCAATGCTTTGCTCAAGACGCTCGAAGAACCACCGCCGCACGTCAAATTTATCTTCGCCACCACCGAGGTCCACAAGATTTTGCCGACCATTCTCTCGCGTTGCCAACGCTTTGACTTGCGTCCGATTCCTACCGAAACCATTGCCCAACACCTCCTTCACATTGCTTCCTTGGAAGGTGTCACGCTCGATCAAGCCGCTGCATGGGCGATTGCCAAAGGTGCCGATGGCGGCATGCGCGATGCACAATCGATGCTCGACCAGCTTGTCGCCTTTTGTGGTAGCCAAATCACCGAGCCCGATGTGCTCAACATCTTCGGCTTCACCTCGCGGGAAACCATTGCCTCGCTCTGTGATGCGATTTTTTCGAAAAATACCGCCGCCGCCCTGCAAATCATCCAGCGTGAGTCCTCCACCGGGCGCGATGTTTCGCAATTGCTCAACGAGCTCATCGGCGCCCTGCGTGCCGTCATCGTCGCCAAAGTGGACCCGAATGCACCTAACGAAGGCATCCCCCAAGCGACATGGCAACAGCTTCTCGATGCCGCGAAACACTGCAAACCCGATCGCCTGCTCGCCGTGATCGACGTTTTTGCCGAGACCGAAGGCCGCATGAAATGGGCCAGCAATCGCAAACTTCACCTTGAACTTGGCATCATCAAGGCGATCCAAGTCGTCGGCGATGCCCGCGTCTCTGACATCATCAACGTCCTCGCTGCAGCAAGTGGATTTTTCCCAGAAAATTCTGCGCCGACCACGACTCCATCTAGCACGCCGAGCCTGCCTGCCGCTCCCGCAGTGGCTGTTAGTCCAGTTGTTCCCGATGCGCCCATAGCTGTAGAGGAGGCTGTGCTTGAAACACCTGCCCCGCCTGCCATTGAGCCAGCACCCGTAGCGGAAATGCCAGCACCCGTCGCATCCCCAGCTGCCATTGCTTCGGATACCCCGATGCATGATGCCGATGAGACCAAGCCAGAGCCTGTTTTCGATCCTGTAGCGGCTGCTGCCAAAGCTGCGCGCGATGGCGACATCATGGCGGCCTTTGATGCGATGATCGATTCCGCCACCGATGATCCAGCTCGTGATGAACCTCCTGTTCCCATTCCTGCACCGGTGATCGCGCCCGTTGTTCCCGAGCCGAAAAAAGAAATCCCGCGCGCCGCCGATGATTTCCACAAAGATCCTCTCATCCAAAAAGCCCTCGAAATTTTCGCCGCAAAAATCGTCACACCCTAACCAAATACTACTACCATGAACATTGCCAAATTGATGCAACAAGCCCAGAAAATGCAAGCCGGGCTCGCCGCTGCACAAGAAGAACTCGCCAAACGCACCGTCGAAAGCTCCGTCGCTAACGGCAAAGTCACCGTCACCGCTACCTGCGCCGGCGATGTGCTAAACATCCGCATCGATCCATCCGTGGTCGATCCCTCCGACGTTGATTTCCTCCAAGACCTCATCCTCAAAGGCGTGCAAGAAGCCATCACCCAAGGCCGTGAAATTTCCGCCGCCGAGATGAAAAAGCACACCGGCGGCCTCCCTATCCCAGGCATGTAACCGTGGCGAAGGCGTCTCGCCTTCCAGCCTCAAAAACACAACCCATACCAGCTCATGAAAAAACTCACCTTCCTGCTTCTGGCACTTCTTCCTTCGCTCCACGCCGAGGAAGAAGCTCCCGTCAACATGCAACACGTGCGCGCCGCCTCCGCGTGGCTGCAAAATGCTGATCCCGCCAAACGCAAGGCCGCCATCAGCACCTTCCGCACCATGCCAGGCAAGGCGATGACTCACTACCAGACCGCTCTCAAAGCCGCGATCAAGGTCCACCTCGATCGCATCGAGCAAATCGATAAATCCGACAACAAACTCGCTGAGCACGATGACATCGCTCGTCAACTCGCCGAGGGCCGTGAGCGCGTCATGCCACTCATCCGCACTGACTACCACAAAGACGGCAAAAAAATCAAAATGCTGCGCGATGAAATGGAGTCCCTAACGGAATTCTACGACAAGCGCGAAAAACTTGCCAAGAGTGATCTCACCGCCCTGCTTGCCGCATTTCATAGTTCCGTCGATGCCGTATGCCAGCTCACTCGCGAGCAAGAAAAACTCGACCCGCAAATGGATACCAAAGAGCTCGATGATGAGGAGCTACGCGAGCGAGTCATCAAAGACAGCCTCGAGGCCGATCACTTGCAACAAATGTACGAGACTTTCGAAAAATCGCGCAAAGAAATCACTGATCTCGCTGCCGTCGAAAAACACAATGCCGACAATGCAAAGTGGTGCACAGCCAGCATGAAAACGTTCGCCACTGTTCTCAATCGCGAACGCGTGGTAATGGGACTACGTCCTCTGCGCATCGAGGAACGACTCAGCGCCGCGGCCGAAGGACATAGCTCTGATATGGCATCGGGCGGATTTTTTGCGCACGAGTCACCTGTGCCTAACAAAAAAACTCCATGGGATCGCGCGAAGTTGGCCGAATTTGATGGCAATGCTTCCGGCGAAAACATCTTCATGGGCTCCACCGATCCCAACTCGGCCTACGGTGGTTGGTTTGGCTCCGATGGTCACCGCTTCATCATGTTCTCCGAGGGCCCGAACTGCTGTGGCGTCGGCGTCTCCGGTGTCCACTGGACCTTCATGACCGGCAGCAAAAACGGCTGGTAACGTCGCAGTGGCGAAGGCGTCCCGCCTTCCAGCCCCTCACTGATTGAGAAAAAATCCATCCAATGCTTTCCCAAAAAATCAAAGCCCTCCTAGCCACCGCCCGCATCGCCAACGTGCCGAGCGTGGTTTGCAATGTTATTACGGGGATGAT
>CANHKJ010000094.1 GCA_947460915.1 Verrucomicrobiia bacterium | reverse complement strand
CGGCAAGAATGTACGCAGCAATCGCGTTGGATTTTTTGGATTTCATAGGAATTGTGGGTTGGTTTACTATGAAAATATCGCAAGACTCCAAGATTCTGGCTATCACCCTTTCGGGTTATGCTATGAGTTCCTTTGCTTGGCTGTGTTTCGTACTTGTCGGGTAGGGGAAATTTTGACAGTTTGCGTGGGTATGCATCACACAAAGCAACGTTCGCCGCTTGGCTGGCTCCTCGGGGTCATGGTGTTTTTTCTCGGGGCTCTCACCTCCTTCGCTCAAGAAGTCACAGAGAAACTCCCCGAACCGAGTCTCGATGAAAAAATCGACAAGTGGTTTGGTGATGTCACAGCTCCCTTCGTAAACACTGTTTTCACCTCTGTAAAAATCGGCAAGTTTGATGCCTTGCTTGTGGTCTTCTGGCTTGCCGCAGCAGGGTTTATTCTCACCATTGTATTTAAATTCATCAACATCCGCGCTTTTGGCCTCGCCACACGCACCGTGCGTGGAAAATACAGCCTCGCCACTGATCCGGGTGAGGTGACGCATTTCCAAGCACTCAGCGCCGCAGTTTCTGGCACCGTCGGTCTTGGCAACATCGCTGGCGTGGCAATCGGGATTCACAGCGGTGGACCAGGCGTTGCCTTCTGGCTTTTCCTCAGCGGCTTCCTCGGCATGTCCACCAAGTTCGCCGAATGTACTCTCGGTGTGAAATACCGGATTTTTGATACCGAAGGTCGCGTGCACGGTGGTCCGATGTATTACCTCCGCCGTGGTCTCTCCGAGCGTGGTCTCAAGCCGCTCGGAATGGTTCTTGCTTTCTTCTTCGCGATCTTTTGTGTGTTCGCCTCTTTCGGCGGCGGCAATGTTTTCCAAGTCAATCAAGTAACTTCACAGCTCATCAACATCACCGGTGGTGAGCAATCATTCTTCTTCGACAAGCAGTGGGTCTTCGGCCTGATCATGGCATTCATGACTGCGCTCGTCATCCTCGGCGGCATCAAGGGCATTGCCAAAGTCACCGATAAGCTTGTGCCACTCATGTGTGGCACCTATGTTGTCAGCTGCCTCTTGGTACTCATCGTCAATGCCTCGCACATTTTCCCAGCTCTACAAATGATCATCACTGAGGCCTTCAACCCTCGCGCTGCGATCACCGGCGGCATCCTTGCCGCATTCATCTGGGGCATGCGTCGTGCCACGTTCTCGAACGAGGCGGGCATCGGCTCCGCACCCATTGCCCACGCTGCAGCGAAAACCCGCCGCCCCGCTTCCGAAGGTGTCGTCGCTCTGTTAGAGCCATTTCTCGATACGGTTGTGATTTGCACCATGACAGCTTTGGTGCTGTGTGTGACGATGAACTTCGACGGAAATACTGGCAACTACGTCATCAATGGTCATCCCTATGTGTTAGGCACAGCAGGTGCTGGCACCAAGGATGGAATCGCAATGACTTCCGCAGCGTTCGAGACCATTCATAGCTCATTCAAATACGTGCTATTCCTCTGCGTGTTCCTTTTCGCGTTCTCCACCCTGATCACCTGGAGCTACTACGGCCTCCAAGCATGGCAATACCTCTTTGGCAAAAAAGCGATCACCGCTTGGATCTACAAGGTGGTTTTCTGCCTGATCATCATCGTTGGCTCCGCAGCCTCCATGAACAATGCTACGGATTTCTCAGATGCCTCGCTATTCGCCATGAGCATCCCGAACTTGATTGGCGTCTATCTACTCCTCCCCGTGGTTCGCTCCGAACTCAGCCGTTTTGTTTCCTTTAGCAAACGCGTCGATGCGGGTGCTTCCGTCGAAGAAGCCGATGCGGAGGACCGTGAGCACCACTCGTAATATCCATGGCTCGCGAGTATCAGATTCAGAAAAAACCCCGCAGCTTAGCCTCGGGGATCGACTATCGGAAGGAACTCAACGATGAGCAGTACGCAGCCGTCAGTTCACCTGCGGGTTGTGCTTTGGTCATCGCAGGCGCTGGTTCAGGCAAAACACGCACGCTGACCTATCGCGTCGCATGGCTGCTCGATCACGAGGTCGAAGCGCGCAACATTCTCCTTCTGACCTTCACCAACAAAGCCGCGCGCGAGATGAGCACTCGTGTTCGCGAACTGGTGACGCAGGACATTTCCGACCTCTGGGCTGGCACCTTCCACTCGATCGGATCAAAAATCCTGCGTCGTCATGCCGAAGAAATTGGCTACACTCGCGCTCTAACCATTTTGGATCGCGATGACCAGAAATCGATGCTCAATACTATCGTCACCGCGATGAAACTCGATACGGGAAAAAAACGTTTTCCCAAGGCGGATGTGTTAGCCTCGATGTTTAGCCTTGTCGTCAACACCGGGCAATCGCTCGAAGAAGTCCTCGCCGAGCGCTACGAATACTTCGAGGAATTTCTCATCCCGATGGAGGAAATCCGTCTGAAATACATCGAGAAAAAACAGCAGACGAACTGCATGGACTTCGATGATCTGTTAGTCAAAACCGTGGAGCTACTCAAGAGCCGAGAGGATCTGCTCGCACTCTATCGGAAAAAATTTCGCCACATTCTCGTCGATGAGTTTCAAGACACCAACCAAGTGCAGTGTGAGCTGATCGAGCTTCTCGAAGGCGAAAGCAACAGCCTGATGGTTGTTGGCGATGATGCGCAATCGATCTATTCATGGCGCGGTGCCGACATGCGCAACATTCTGAACTTTCCGCTCAAGCGCGAGGAATGCCGCACCTTTGCCATCGAGACCAACTACCGCAGTGTGCCGGAAATTCTCGACCTCTCGAACGAAGCGATCCGCGCCAATACCGAACGCTTTGACAAAAACCTCAAAGCCGCGCGTGTGCCCGCCGAGATGAAACCGGCACTCGTGGCCGTGGAGGACCCGCACATGCAGGCATCCTTCGTCGGTCAACGCATTCTCGAATTGCAACAAGAAGGCATCGAGCTCGATGAAATCGCCGTGCTCTACCGCGCCCACTTTCAAAGCATGGAAGTGCAAATGGAAATGACCCTGCGCGGCATCCCCTTCGCGATCACCAGCGGTGTGCGCTTCTTCGAGCAAGCCCACATCAAAGACGTCAGCGCCTTCATGCGCTTCGTCACCAATCGCCGCGATGAAGTCGCCTTCAAGCGCATGGTTCAGCTGATGCCCGGCATCGGCCCCGGCTCAGCAGACAAAATGTGGGCCGGTTGGCAAAAGAGCGGTTGGGCTGATCGCGTCGAGACACCGGAAACGTTTTCCTCAATCTTCGCCACGATCAAGCCTCCGAAAAAAGCCGAACCCGATTGGCAACAGATGGGCTACATTCTCGATGAAATGCTGCGCCGCGATGGTGGCTTCGCCCGCCCTTCCGACATGGTTTATAGCATTCTCGAGGGTATGTATGATGAGTATCTCAAGGCTACCTTCGACAACTACGAGCAACGCAAAAACGACGTCGAAAAGCTCATGGAATTCGGCAACGGCTTCGATGAAGTGATGCTTTTTCTCGAACAACTCTCTCTGCTCAGCAACACCGATACCGACGGTGATCCGACAAAAAAACAAGAACAGGACGACGAGCCGAAGGTCACCTTATCTTCCATTCACCAAGCCAAAGGTCTGGAGTGGAAAGTCATCTTCCTCGTCTGGCTTGCCGAAGGCCAGTTTCCAAACGGTCGTGTGTTAGAGTCAGATGACAATGCGATGCTCGAAGAAGAACGTCGCTTGTTTTACGTCGCCATCACCCGCGCCAAAGATCAGCTTTACTTGCTCTATCCGATGATCAACCCGAAGTCCTATACGGGCGACATCATGCAACAACCCTCGCGCTTTCTCAACGACTTCCCCTCCGACATGGTCGAAGAATGGAAAGTAGGCCACAGTTGGGATGATGACGAAGCACCTTTTTAATAAGGAGAAGGGATTTGCAATCCCTTTCACAACCCCAGCCACCATAAGGCATCGCTACTAACGATGAAACAAAGGGATTATAAATCCCTTCTCCGTATTGGAGAAAGCCTGTGCTGGACATATGGTAAAAACTGCGGCAGTATCCTCATGCGTTCGCAGCGCATCAGTCGAACTTAATTGCTATGACGGAATTTTTCAAAAACATGTTTTCCAATCCCTTCGTTCTGGGTTTGATCGTGGGCCTCGTCGTCGCAGCATTGGCGTGGAAAAGCAAGTTCGCCTGCCAACTCATGTGGAAAAAAGAAAAGCAAAAGTTGGAGCAGGAAATGCGTGACCTGCAAGTCCACTTGAATACTCAACTTAAGATCAATGCTTCAGGCAACGATACGCTTCACAAAGAACTCGAACAACTGCGTTCGCAAAATGAAACGCTGCGCATCAATCTCGCCGCGGTGCAGCAAAAGCCCGGCAAGGCCGAGATGCGTCATTTGCAAATCACCGAGGCTGCCGTGCGTGCCATGCGCGAACAAGCACCAGGATTCGCTGCGGCATGGGAACGCGCCATGCGCGATGCCGAACAACAAGCCGAACAACAAGACAGCGGTCTGATGAAAATCATGCGCAAAGTGATTCCTACACTCGGCACCACAAAAACCAAATCGATCGAAGATCGCAACGGCGAAGACAATCTTGGTTAATGCAATTGTTGATGCCTAGCAATTGATATGGCATGATACAAAGCAGACGGGATCGAAAAGACCCGTATGAGGAATGGCCGAGAATTTGTTACAAGATGAAAAGATTTTCAAGATTCACAAGATCCGTAAAATCAGTTCAATCCGTCGTCAAAATACAGCCCTAATCAGGCAGATATCCATTCGCTAAACAACATGGATTTGCGAAAATCTCCTGAAAAGCAAAATCAAAAACCCAATGTGCTAGAACTTGGTTGATGACGCGGATCCAGCACGAGAGCTCCGTCTTCCATGCGAATGCGGACCATTTCTTCAAAGCCTAAGCGCAATTCCTCAGGATATTGGGCAGCAAGCGCCTCAAAGCTTGATCGCACCAACAAAAGAAAACCTTGCGGCACCACGAGTTTGCCAAAGCGCCCGCCACGAGCAATGCCCGGTGCGAAACTCAAAGGTCCGCCATCAAAGTCGACATGCGTTTGGATTTCACCACGTTCATTTTCGGTTTGACTGACCTTGCACCACATCGAGATTGTCAAATCAAGCCCTGCTACTTTGCGGACCATAGTCACCTCGGCACGATCTTTTTCCAAGCGCACAAGCACTTTTTCAAGACTCGCAAATTTCTCGCAAAGCCCTTTCTGCTGCATGGCAAGAGTCTGCGCGATGTAGGCATTGATTTCTTCCTCTGAAATGGTCAGCTCGTAGGAGCCTTCGATCGACTTCTTAAACACTGTTTTCAAGTCGCGCGCCGGCTGATCCGAGACGGCAATGTCTTTCATGTGCTGCGGGCTAAAAATCAAGAAGAGCGCATAGGCCAACCCGCTGATGAGCAAGACGACTGAGAGTGCGACCAATCGCTCCATGCAGCCAGCTTCGCGTTCGGGGGATTTTTCGGATTGATGGGGTTCTTCCGTCACGCCGCTACCCTAGTAGTTTCGGATGCATTGGTCAATTCACATTCAGCGGAATCACACTCAGCGCCTTGCCGATGGCAGCGCGTGGAAAATGTGTTTCATTTTCTCATTCCATCGGCTGTCGTTTTTTGCTAGGCTTGATTTATGGCAAACCACTACGCTACGGCGCTCAATGCAACACCTTCTTACGGCGAGCGATTCGGGAAAAAGCTGCTCACACTGACGCTGATCGCAATCCCGCTGGGTTTTCTGCTTGCCGGTATGATTGCATACGTAATGCCGAGAAAGTATGAGTCGCGTGCCGTGGTGCAGGTGAATCCGTCGCATCGTCTAGCGATGACTCCTAGTGGGGACCTTTTGCAGTCACAAATGACCCCACAGTTTTTCGCCACGCAGTTTGAGGTCATCCGCTCGCAGGCGACATTGGCCATGGTCGCGGAGAAGCTCAACTTGGCGAACCGCTGGAATACCAGTGTCGAGGATGCGATCGTGAATTTATCGGCCATCGTCCATGCGCAAAACATCCGCGGCACGGATTTGATCGAGATAAATGTGATGCACCCTAGTCCAGAAGATGCCCGCGATATCGCGCAAGGGGTGTATGAGGCCTATAAAGCACGAAGGTTACAGGAGGAGCAGAAAATCAGTGAAGAATCTCTACAACAATTGATAAGAGCCATAGCGGACCAGCAAAACATGGTAAATCAAACGGCTAAGGCAATGGAGCAGTATAAGCCCGTGCCTACAATTGTAGTTGAAGATATCGATCCGGCAATACGGACGCAAATGCAAAAAAATGTCGAGCTACTCAGTCAGGCAAAAAACGATGGCGAACGAATGCTTCTTGCTGGCATAATGTTAGATGGGGAGAATCCTCTCAAAGTGATCTACTTAGAATATCTCAAAGCGGGCGAAGAGCTGGAGGTCCTCTGTCAGAAGCCGAAAGCAGAAACGGATCCGCAGGTAGTTGCCAAGA
This sequence comes from Verrucomicrobiia bacterium, assembly GCA_947460915.1. Lineage (GTDB taxonomy): Bacteria > Verrucomicrobiota > Verrucomicrobiia > Verrucomicrobiales > Akkermansiaceae > UBA956. The sequence continues at coordinate 3,854 of CANHKJ010000094.1, read as the reverse complement.
AAAAACGCATCGAGAAGCTTTCCGAAAAATTGAAAATCTCTCTATCTGAATATATGGCGCAACTTCAGACCCAACTTGCAGCCTGTGGGCTAGGAAGTGGTTCTAATGAAATCGATGCTGAGAGAGCCGCGCAATATGACGCGAAACTGGCCGAACTGAATGAGCAGCAAAGAACGCTCAATGAAATGAAGCAGCAATTTGCCGGAGATGAAATCAATGCCAAACAACCTCAGAACATCATTGAACTCCACGAACAGCCCGTGATTGCAAAGGATCCCTTATCGCCCAAAGTAAATCGCATGCTTTTATTAGGCGGGACCGGCTTGCCCTTGGCTGTGCTTTTGCTCGGCCTGCCTTTGACGGCTTTCATTCATCTTGTGAGCCGTAGATAAAGGGCTCACAAGCAACGCATTGCTTTCCTCTTTTGCGAATTATGCGTTTTTTTCGCGGCGATAAAATTACCAGGAATCAATAACGCTTGCGTTCGCGGCGCGGTGGTTCGTTTTCTTTCCTCCAAGAAGCAGCTTTTTTCGTAGCGGGTCGGCGTGTGGCTTTTTTCTTCGCGATTTGTTTTTCCCGCTCTTTCGAGTAAGGAACCACAGGGGTCTTGCGAGCGAGTTTTTTCGCAGCTTGAATCGATTTGATATCGTCGCGCAGTACCGACTTGGGTGCTGGCTGATCGGGGTTGGTGCTGGCTTTGGCGATTTCCTCAGGGCCTAACAAAACATATCTGCCAACCTCAAGGTCGCCGCCCCAGAGTGAACCGATGCGCACACGTACTAGCTTGATCACTTGATAGCCGAGGGTATCGAGCATCACGCGAATTTGGCGCTTCGCTCCTTGATCTAGTACTACGGCGAGTCGGCGTGCACTCAAGCGACGAAGAGATTTGGCGCTGAGTTTGCCCTCTTTGGTGTAAACGCCAGAGAGCAGGAGATCGAGGTGATCTTGGGTGTAAGGTTGATTGCTAGTGACGAGATATTCTTTCTCGACCTTATTGCTTGGATGCATCAATTGCTGCGTCAGATCACCATCGTTGGTGAGGATCAGCAGGCCTTCCGAATCGACATCGAGACGTCCCACGTGATGCAGGTGCTGCAAGGAGCCGGGGAGTAAGGCGTAAATGGTGTCGCGGTTGAATTCATCCTCACGGGTGCAGACTAGGCCACGTGGTTTGTTGAACAAAATCGTCGTCGAGCGGCGCAGCGTCATGCGCTTGCCATCGACGCGAACGTGATCGCCTTCCTTGATCCGCGTGCCTGGCTTGAGGCAGGGGTGGCCGTTGACTTCGACGTGACCTGCGAGGATGAGATCATCACAGCCACGGCGTGAAGCCACACCACAGGCGGCAAGATATTTGTTCAATCGTGTTTCTGGTTCCATGAAATGAAGTTGGGAAAAAAGTGAACCGCTGCTGCGGTAGGTGAGTGGAGAGATCGATGGATGCCAAGAAAAATGCGCGGATCTTTGCAGACCCACGCTCTTGAGAAGTCATAGAAGGCATAAAGAAGTCGCGCAACGGCGACAATTCTTATGCTTCGTGTTTCGTCTTAGGCAGACCGATGGGGCTGCGACCTTGTTTCCATTGGCCACGCTCTTTCATGAGCTTCACGCGCTCGAAACGCTTAAGAACGGAACGCTTGCCACCCACGGTGGATGCTGATTTGAGACTGTTGTGCTTGGACATAAGATGGAAAAATTGAGGTTGCGGGGCGCGAAGCTAGGAGAATCCGACCACTCACGCAAGCCAAAAATGGGTTTTTTTATGGAATTTTTATAAAGAGAGATTAACGAAGTGGTGGCCCCTCGCCATGAGTTCAGCGCGCATAAAAAAATTACGGGAATTTTACCGTGAACGGTTCACTCATGATCAATCGGATCATGGAATGGGATCCAGTGTGCTTGGCTTTACTTCCTTGGTTGCGCTCGCGCGGCGGTGTTGAGTTTGGGACATGCCCTTCGCTCCGTGCGATAGGCTTGTTGCGTGGGGAATCTGGGCTTCCGCGGGCCAAGGAGCCAAACAAAAAACCACGCCCGAGGTATGGGGCGTGGTTTTGGAAAAATGTTGTTGCTGTGTGGTGCAGTCAATAATGATCTGCAGGGATTAGCTGATGAGCAGGGGAATGAGGATTAACCCCAGTCGCCACCACCACTGCCACCGCCGTAACCGCCACCGCCGCGACGATCACCGCCGCCACCTTTGTAGCCGCCACCGCCACGACGATCACCACCGCCGCCGCCACCTTTGTAGCCGCCGCCACCGCCGCCGCCTTTGTAGCCGCCACCGCCGCCACCTTTGTAGCCGCCGCCACCGCCGCCGCCTTTGTAGCCACCGCCGCCGCCACCACCGCCAGTGCGGGGTTCACGAGCTTCAGCTGCATTGATGCGTAGGGCGCGACCTTGGTAGTCTTGGTCGTTGAGTGCCGCAATCGCTGCATTTGCTCCGGCTACTTCAGCCATGGTTACAAACGCGAAGCCACGAGGGCGTCCTGTTTCACGATCCGTGACGATTTTGACACGTTCCACGGTGCCGTGAGGGCTGAAGAGGTCAGTAATTTCTTCCTCAGTAGCGGAGAAGGGCAGGTTGCCCACATAGATATCCATAATAGTAACTTTAGTAAAAAAACGCTGTTTTGATTAACACTCCCGAGGCCAACAGCGAGTAGACCCATGAAGTGACTACAGCATAACTGCCGTAGGACATAGTTCGCTTAGTCGATATTTCCTCACTTTTCAAGAAAAAAAAGCAAAATCGTGAAAATAAGCTGAGGATTTTCTGTGCGGTGTATTTTCATCTTGCCAAACATAGGAAACGTATCATGCTGCCGCCCCGCGCTGCCAATGGCGCGACTTTTCATCATGACATCGACTGCATCACTGGTTCACCACGCGCTGGAACACTTTTTCATTGAGACTCCTTCTTGGGGCTATTCCGATACGGGCACTCGCTTTGGTAAATTTCACCAACCAGCAGCAGCGATCGATATGGCTGATAAATTGGCGGACGCCGGACAGGTCCATCGCCTCACGGGTTGCTGCCCCACGGTGGCAACACACGTGCTGTGGGACTTCCCTGATCTCAGCAAAGCATCAGAAGTAGCAGCCTTGGCAGCACAACACGGGGTGCGCATCGGCTCGATCAATCCGAATGTTTTCCAAGATCAAGAATACAAGCTGGGCTCAGTCGCAAATCCTGATGAAGAAATCCGCGCACGGGCGACGAAGCACATTTGTGATTGCATCGACCTCGGCAAGGAGCTGCACAGCCGCGCTGTATCGTTGTGGTTCGCCGATGGCACAAACTACCCAGGTCAAGATTCGATCCGCGCCCGCAAGCATCGCTTTGAATATGCGCTGCGCGAGGCTCACGATCGCCTAGACAACGACCAAGTGCTCTTAGTCGAATACAAGCCCTTCGAGCCAGCATTTTATCAAACGGATTTGGCGGACTGGGGCATGGCGTATATGATGTCAAAAATCGCCGGTCCCCGCGCGAAGGTGCTCGTTGACACGGGGCACCATTATCTTTCGCAAAACATCGAGCAAATCGTCGCATGGCTGCTCGATGAAAATATGCTCGGTGGCTTCCACTTCAATGATCGCCGTTACGCCGATGATGACCTCACGCTCGGCTCGATCGATCCCTATCAAATTTTCCGTATTTTCCACGAAATCCATTTCTATGCCTGGGAGCGCGGCGGCGTGTATCCGAAGATCGAATACATGATCGATCAATCGCACAATCTCAAGCCGAAGATCGAGGCGATGATCCAGACGGTGACCACCGCACAAGAGCTCTACGCGAAAGCCGCTTTGGTCGATCACGAGGCGCTAGTGAAACATCAAGCCGCAGG
>CANHKJ010000093.1 GCA_947460915.1 Verrucomicrobiia bacterium | reverse complement strand
TAAAGCCCTTCGTCGAGGCCGTTGCAAAGGTCAAGCCCCTCGCCCTATCGCTCAAAGAAAAACACCAAATCGAATTTTGGTCGATCGGTGGTGGCATCGGCATTGTCTATCACGACTCCCTCGCCTCCGGAAATCCCGCTTGGTGGGCTGGGAAAGAGGCTGAGACCAAACCGCTCAGCATCGAGGAATACGGCGCGGCTGTGGTGCCGCTCCTGGCCGATGTCGGGCTGAAAATTTTGCTCGAACCCGGTCGCTACATCGTCGGCAATGCCGGCGTGCTGCTAACCCGTTGCCTCTATGAGAAAAAAGGCAGCGCCAAGACCTTCAAAATCGTCGATGCCGGCATGAACGACCTCATCCGTCCTGCACTCTATGAAGGCCACCACGAAATTGCCCCGCTGAAAGAAAATAGCGGTGCACTCGTCACCGCCGATGTCGTAGGCCCGATCTGCGAGAGTGGCGACTTTTTCTGCCAAAATCGCGAAATGCCCGACTTCCAACCCGGTGATGTCATCGCACTGCTATCCGCCGGAGCCTACGGCTTCGTGATGGCCAGCAACTACAACACCCGCCCGCTTCCCGCCGAAATCCTCGTCGATGGTTCAACGGCAAAAGTCGTGCGCAAGCGCCAAACTCTCGAAGACGTCATCGCCGGCGAATCTTAATAAGGAGAAGGGATTTTCAATCCCTTGTTTCATCTATTCACAGAACATCAGGCAGGGATGAAGCGATCCCTGTCTGCCACTGCAACAGCTCGGGTTGATATGAAGGGATTGCAAATCCCTTCTCCTTATTCCCATCAGAGAGCCTGCATGGATGCGACTAAGTTCCCCGCGCCGCTGCCGGTTTTGGCGGATACGGGGAAAATTTTCGGCTTCACCTTGGTCCACAACGCCATTTCGTTCTCAAACAACTCGATGTTTTTCTTCACTGCATTCGGCTTACCCTTGTCGATTTTGTTGAACACCAGTGCAAACGGGATGCCATACTGAATCAACCACTCGATGAATTCCATATCGATCTTTTGCGGTGGAATGTTCGAATCAATCACCACATAAACACACGCAAGTCCCTCACGCGCGGAGATGTATTCGGCGATCACATCGTGGAAAAAATCGCGACCTTCTTTGATTTTCGCATATCCATACCCCGGCAAGTCCACCAAACGCCATTTTTTGTTGATCACAAAATAATTAATCAACTTCGTGTGACCAGGCGTGGCCGATACCTTAGCGAGATCTTTTTTTCCCGTCAGCATATTGAGCAGAGACGACTTCCCGACATTGGATCGACCAATGAAGGCGCATTCGGGCATCGTCACCTCGGGGCATTCCGCCAATGTTGGCGCGCTCATTTCAAAAGTTGCAGTCTGGATTCGCATGGCAAAAAAATCAATCACTCACCGCATGGCAAGGCACTTGCAGCATTCACCGATTCGGCTCTGCTTGTCAACTGGCAAAGCAATGCAACTAACGCTCCGGCAACAAAATCACCGGTTTCAATTCCGTGCCCCAGACCGTATCAGCGCCCGTATCGAACAAGGTCTGAGGGCCGACACGAATTTTGTTATATGAATCCAATCGCTCACTGCGCGCGGATCCATCGACACGCAAGTAAACTCCTCGTCCCTTATAGGAAAGCGGCTCAACACGACCATCCACATCAACAATTGGCGCAATCAATATCGGCAAGCCACCATTGTCATCTGTGCTCAAACCTCGCACCAAGCTCTTTCCCTCGATTTTTTCCTCGACCCTTATATAGCCGAATCCACATTCGCCTTTTTGCAATATTTCCTCCCTTGGAAAAATCACGTCATCAGGCTTAGCAGAATATCGCTTGTCGAATGCATAAAAAATTTCTTCGCTTTTCGTGTATCCACCTGCAATCAATTGACCGAGGTAATCATTCGAGTGAGGGCCACGAAACGCGTCGAGGTCCTCGTATTTTGCCTCCGTTTCATCATCGGGAAAATTACCGTAGTCATTTTCGAAATCCAGCAACACCAAATAGATTTGTTTTGAATTAGAAATTGCCTGAGTCATTTCCATCTTCTTATGGGACCTTATGATCAATGGTCTCGACATGACAGCAAGGAACAGAGCGCAGATGAAAACTAAAGCGAACGAACACTTCACCAGAAATTTGCGATCCGTTTCGCAGCGGAGATGCTCTTGCTCTTCCGCAGCAACCACCGCGTCTTTTTCATCCAGCAAATTTCGCTCTTCCATGTTTATAACTCTAGCAGTTCGAAGTTCCTTGCCAAGAATTTTCCCCGACTCTTAGATGGTAATCAATCGAATGCACCAAACAACGTAAGCGATCAGAATCAAAAAATCGACCAAGGCCCGCAACCCTGTTCACCTTATTGAACTGGGTGCCAGGTGGTTTTGCACTCGATGAAATCGCGAATGTGATAGAGACCTTGGGCCTTACTGGAATACCAGTCGCAGCGAACTTCGCTCGGGAGCAAAGTGGTGCGCTTGACACTGCTGGCCGCACCGCGCTGGAGCTCCGTGCGCTCCGCCTGATTCGCGACAGCAGAAATGCCGCGTAGGTGATCGTGCGTGGCAAATGTGGGAATCAACTCCTTGCGCTCGCTGGTGAGAATGTTGATCACGCCGCCGGGAAGATCACTCGTGGCAAGCATTTCTCCTAACAGAATCGCGGGATACGGATGCTTATCGGATGCCATGGCGACCACGCTATTGCCGCTGGTGATGATCGGTAAAACGAGCGAAAGCAAGCCAAGCAAAGGAGCTTCCGAAGGGGCGATCACGCCGATCACGCCCATGGGCTCAGTGACGGTGAAATTGAAATGCGCCGAGGCCACGGGATTAACGCTGCCGAGCAGAGCTTGGTATTTATCGGTCCAACCAGCATAGTGCACGATGCGATCAATGCTGGCTGCGACTTCTTTTTCGGCATCGGATTTGCTAGTCCCATCGAGCGCGATGGCGGCAGCCATTTCCGCGCGCCGAGCCTCTAACATTTCTGCGAGGCGATACAAAATTTGACCACGATTGTATCCACTGCGCTTGGCCCAGCCCGCTCCAGCTTTGGCCGCAGCTTCTACGGCATTGCGCAGATCTTTCCGCGAGCACACAGGCATATTGGCAAAAAATGCGCCACTGTGATCATGCCATGCTGCGACTTTTCCGCTCTCGGAACGAATGAAGGCACCGCCGACGTAGCACTTAGGAGTTTTGGTAATGATCAAGCGTGACATGGTATGGAGATGATTGGCAACGCACGAATGTTAGCAGAAAGTGCTCGGGGAATGAAGTTTTTAGTTTTGAAAATGGAGTCGATCAGGAGAAACGTTCAATCTTCACTTTCGTCAACGGTTTCATCGCGTTGGTAGATCGGGAGTTGGCGATAGGGCACGGTGAAGGCAAGGACCATGATGGAGGTGCCGTAGATGCGACCTGCTTCGCTGCTGTTCCAAGAACCATCGTCGTTTTGTTTTTTCAAATAGGTCTCATACATCCAGTTGGCGTATTCGCTCCAGTAGCGACCGCCAATTTGAAAGGTGCCTTGGGCATTGTAGTAGTTGCCGTAAAATTCAAACTGATCGCCGGGGAGATCGCGGTAGGTCTTCATGACGTAATCAGCCGCGAGCACGGACTCGGGTTTACCGTGTTGACCGCAAAGCTCTAAGCACAGCAAGCCCATGCCGGTGAGTGAGCGCGCATGATCTTCATAGTCGGTGTACCCAAAGCAACCCTTCTTTTTATGCTGGTGGCGTTTGAGGTAATCGACGGCTTGTTGGATGGCCTCATCGGGGACGGCGGCACCATTCAGTTTGGCAGAGCGCAGCGCCATGAGCGCCCAACCGCTGCATGAGGTATCGCTATCGCGCGAGCCGGGATGATAGCGCCAACCACCGCGATTGCGTTCATCTTTATTCACGGCTTGTGCACGAAGAATCAGTTGCAGGGCCAGTGGGAGACAAACGTTGATTTTTTTCTGCCGAGTGGGATCGCACATACCGCTGACTTCGGAGAGAAAAAGTGTAGCGATGTTGTGGGCATACATCGGACCACTGCCAGCGTGGCCTTTGTGAAAGAGTCCATCGGGCTTTTGATTTTTGAGAATGAAGTCGATGCAACGATTGATGGTATCGGCATACGGACCTTCGGTAGGAAGATGCCCTTTCGACAAAAAGGTCATGCCAACGAGTGCAGGAATGCCGGTGGATTCACCAAAATTTTCGGGAAAAGAGCCATCGGGCTTTTGCACGCGCGAGAGGTATTCGAGCGCTTTTTCCACGGCGGGATCAACGCGGTCTTGCCACTCGGCGAACACGGGATCGAGTTCTTCCTGAGCGACGCAGGGCACGGGCGTCAAAGCGCAGGCAGCAAGAGAGAAGAGCAGGAGAAAATGTTTCATGGCGATGGAGGTGATTTTTTCGAAGACATGCTCTGGAAGTAGCCTTTGACAAGTTCGCGGTATTCCTCAGGGATGGAGGAAGCGCCGCCAGCCCCGACATCGGAGCGCAGGTTGGCTTGGATTTTCTCCCAATCCGCAGCACTGATGCCAAGCTTGGCAAGCTCAGGTGGCACACCGGGATCGGCCTCTTGAGGTCGCTCGCCAGCGATGGGATCTTGACCAGGTTGTTGGCCTGGCTGCTGTGCGGGTTCAGGCTGGCCGGGTTGACCAGGTGCCTGCGATGGCTGATTGCCTTGCATTTGCGAGCGTGCCGAACGGGCGGCCTGTTGCAATGCTTGTGCCGCTTGTTGGGCTTGTTGAGCTGCCTGCTGAGGCTCTGCATTTTCGCTGGCCTGAGAGGCTTGAGAAAATGCCTCGGCGAGGTCTTGCGCAGAGGCTTGGGCTTGCTGTTGTGGAGTCGGTTGTTGGGATGCTTGTTGTGCGGCTTTGCTCATCTCGGCAGCCGCTTGAGTGAGTGCCTCCGCACTGCGCTCGAAACTTTGCTGAGCTTGCTGGTGTTGCTGAGCGGCTTGATTTTGTTGATTTTTCCCTGCCTGTTCAGCGGCTTGCGATGCTTGGGCACTGCCTTGTTTGCCTTGTTGCTCGGCCTGCTGCATGGCACCCGATGGTTGTGCTTGGGGCAATGCCGCGATGTCTTGGGCGAGTTCTGCCGCGCGCTCCGCTTGTGCCTGTTGCAGTGATTCGAGGGCTTCAGCTTGATTGCCCTGAGCGAGAGCTTCCAGTGCCTCGGCGACATGTTCTTGTCGTTCGCTGAGTTTCTCAAGGGCCGCCGCTTGTTGTTCCGCTTGCGCTTGTTGTTGCTCCATCTCTTTTGCCTGATCGGCGGCTTGTGCAGGAGTGGCTTCATTCGCTTCGGAAGCACCTTGTTCACCATCAGCGGCAGCAGTTTCGTTCGCAGGCTCTGCTGCATTTTCCTCGGCTTGTTGCGCGGAATTTTGCGCTGCTTGTTCGGCAAGCTGTTGAGCTTGCTGGGCTGATTTTTCGAGCGATTGTTGTGCCGCGTTCGCAGACTCGGCAGCTTGTTCGTTCGATTGCTCATTGGCAGCCTCGGCGACTTTTTCCTGAGCTTGCTGCGTGGCGTTTGCGGCCTCGGGCAACTGATCGGCGAGCTCGCTGCGTTGCTCACGTGCTTGATCCAACTGCGAAGCGGTGTCTTGGGCGATCGCCTCCTGCTCACGAGCGAGCGCTTGCTGTATTGCTTGTTGCGATTGCTCGGAAAGTTGCTTCTCGGGTTGAGCGAGTTCTTGCGCTTGTTGCTGAAGTTGTTGTTGGGACTGAGCCTCCTGTTTGGCGCGCTCAGCGAGCTGTTGCGCTTGTTCGGCTTGCTGTTGCAGAGCTTCCGCCATCGCTTGTGGTTGCTCGGCGAGCTCTTGGCGAATTTGCTCCTTGAGTTGATCTTGCTGCTGCTGCCACTGTTGTTGTTTTTGCTGCTGTTGCTGCGCTTCTTGCGGTTTCTCGCTTGAAGACTCAGGTGATTGTTGGGCGAGTTGCTGTGCTTGACGTGCGACTTCTTGTTGACGCTGAGCGAGCTCTTGAAGCTGAACGAGGTCTTGAATTTTCTCGTTGTCCTTTTGCATTTCCTGCTTCACTTGCTCCAGTTTTTTGATCGATTCTTCGGCTCCATCGCGAGCTTGCTGCAATTTTTGCATACGCTGATCGGCATCATCTTGCAACGGTGCATTTTCCATGTTCTCGCGACTTTGTTGCATTTTTTCGGCGGCTTGCTTGAGCTCACTTGCAAGCGACGCGTGCACACTTTCCTGCATGTCTTGCGCCAGCTCGTTGATTTTTTCCTGCGCATTGGCTAGTTTCTCTGCGGCTTCGGTTAGATTTTTTTCGGCATTTTCCGATAGCTTCGCCTGCTTAACTTCTTCCTTGTGCCAGTCCATGCGTTCGCGTGCTTGACGCACTTCTTGAATGGCTTTGTCGATTTCTTGCATCGCGCCCTCATGCTGTTGTCGCAACTCCTGACGCACCAACGACTCAGCATTTTCATCAATACGGATTTGCACCCATTCGGAATACCCAATGCCGGGGCCAGAGCGCTCGCTTGGTTTCGCATCTTGCGCTTTAACACGAAGGCGAAATTCGCGCGCACCACCCATGCGGGTCATCAAATCACCCACAGAAAGCTCGCAGCCACCACGATAGCGCGGGGGCTTGGAACCATCGACCAGCGGTGGCAAATTTTGCCCCAAGGCGAGAGTTTTTTCTTTGCCATCATTGAGCTCGATGGCATTGCGAACTAGGGAAAAGTCTTCGGTGATTTCGTAGCGGAGCTCAAGGATTTCATCCATGCGGAGCTTGAGTTCTTTTTGCAAGGGGCTGAGCAAAACCACCTGAGGCGGAAGATCCTCGCGTATATCGATGACAACATGATGGAGGTCAAAATCACGACCAAGTCGGTGCTTTCCCCGAATGATCAATTCATGCAAGCCGGGCTCTTCCATGGTCCATTGACAGTCCAGTTGGCTGATGCCTGATGCCGTGGTAATGGTCGCATCAGCTAAGACTTTTTCTTGAGAAATAATCTGCACGGCTTCGATGGCAGTATTCGTTTGACTGAGCAATCGGAAGCGAGAACCGCTGACGGCACTGTGTTGCTCGGAGAGAGGTTCATTGAGGGCGATCAAGCCCAAGTACTCGGGCGGAGTGATTTCAAGGCGTGCATCCACCAATGTAGGAACCGGCCAAACAGTTACACTGTAGGCATCGCTTTCGGCGCGACCAGCTCGTAGCTTGTAGCGGAAACTTTTACTCACAGGATTGAGCTCATAAAGAAACTCATTGCCTTGACGCGTGAGGATTTCTTGCGAGCGTTGACCATTTTCCCACTCCGTGATCAACGCCATGGATGACTCCTCGCCGCTGTAGCCAACGGTGAGCGAAAAACGATCGCCTTCGAGAAGTTCGATCGAACCGGGTTGGATCGTGAACGATGCTGCACCCGCATTTCCTAACGAAGAAAAGGGTGCAACGGCACGCACAATCAAGCGCGTGGACTGCTTAGGCCAAATCGCAATCAAGGCGAACAACACACAAACCAAGGCGAGAGCGGGACGCACCCATTTGCGCGTAGTGCTGACCGATCTCACTTCCGCACGTGTATCCACAGCCACCGCATCATTGCTGGCAGCTTGACGCAATTCATCTAACAAGCCTGCTGAGACACCAGCTGGCTGTCCTTCCAACTCCAGTGCTGTGCTGATGCGTTCCTGCATTTCTGGATGGCGATGCTCGACCCAACGCGCAAGTTGCACCGCTCCAATCGTACGCATCACCGGAGCAAAACCGCGGCGTACTGATACGAAAACTACGGCCAGCCATGCAGCGAACATCGACCATCGCAGCCACAGCGGCAAGGGCGAGAAAAACCAATCGAGCGCCATCATTACCAGCAGCCCAAGCAACGCGGTGGTCAATACCATCGCACAAGCACGAGTCCACTGCGTGCGGCGAATCTGCTTTTTCAATCGGCCAAGCGTTTCATGAACTGAGGCCAGTTTGTTGTTGTCGTTCATCATCGTATGCCATCGTTAGGGAAGACCACCAGCACGGCGCATCATCCATTCTATCGTCAAAACCAGTGCCAGCAAAGCCAACACGCCTATATGATCCCAAAGAGAAATTTCGCGCAGCTCCTGCTTCTCCGCTTTATTGCGAAGGAAAAGTTTAGGCAACTCCGCTGCTTGATCCAAGCGAGAAACCTTGCCGCCAGACAAACTCGCAATGGTTTCTAACAAGGGCAAATGCAGGGTTGTCTCCGCCATTTCCACTGGACCGCGCGAGCCCACCACACGAATGCTCGTGCCGACCTCTGACAAACCATCCGCTGCGCGCGCTGCATCGACAGCCTCACCGCGAAGTCGGATCTCGTAACGCCCCGCATGATCTCGCGGTGCAAATGTCGCTTCATACAGTCCGTTCGAATCCGCCACGGCCTGCAACGCGATGGTATCCACCACCGCTCCATCCTTCAGCAACTCCGCTTGCATTTCCGCATTCTCTACGGGGGCCATTTTATCATCGCGCAGGCGAGCCGTTACTTTCACCGAATCATCCGGTGTGTATGTCAATTGATCCGTACCCAAGCGCACTTGCTGAGCACCAGCGCGCAATGTCGGCCCCGCTCCCCAACGTACCAAATTGCCCCAAAATCGATGATGAAATACATCACCAGCTCCCTCGCGCAAACGCCATGTGCGATCGGTCAATAGCAATGCCACTTTGCCCTTGCCCGTCTGGCGCGTCACCAACAATGCCGACTCTACTTGACGTTGTTTGCGCAGCGCAAGATCTGCTAGCGCATCTGTTAGATCAGCACCGCTGGCCGCAGCACGAGCTTGCTCTTTGGGAGCCTCGGCCAACAAAACATCTGCGCCTTCTTTCACGGACTTGATCGGATGCCGCCACGCCAAGGTCGGAAATCCTGCCCACACCTGCTCATTGCTGCGCTCGCCGGTGGCTTGCTGCGTGACGGCATGGGATGCTCCTTCGGGAGTCAACATCCAACGAAATTCCCGCGCATCCGTTTGAAAATATTCGCGATTTCCCCACTCCATTTCCGCTGGCACCAGGGCTCGCGCTTCCTCAGCAACCAAGGCATGCGGCATCGATCGTGGCCCCGCAATCATCACCAGCAACGCAGCACGCTCATTCACACAGCGCGAAATGATTTGCCACGTCGCGGCATCGATTGCTTCTGCTTCCACGTCGCCTAAAATGATCACATCAAACTTCTGCCACTCCGCCTCCGTTTCCGGCAATCGAGTCGCTTGTGCTTCGCCAAAGGCACGACCTGCCGAAGCCGAAACTGAGGGTATGCTCTGGCCTGCGATTTCATCAGGATGCAGCAACACGTATTGCAAATGCACTGATTTATCACGACCATAAAACAGGTTGCGCAAATAGCGAAATTCCCAACGCGGATAGCTATCGACGACTAACACATTGGTGCGTGCATCGGTAATCGATGTCTCAAACTGCCATGCATTGTTATCGGAAAATTTCTCACCTTCCAGCGCAGCAATGCGGATCTGGTAATCGCCCACTCCATCCTCTTCGGGCAAATGCACAAAGCGCATGTCTTCGCGATGATGCTCTTGGGGAATCGTTAGTTCACGCTCTTCCAAGACTTTCTCTCCACGCAGTAATTCCACCTTTGCTTTTTTGCCTTTGTAGCCATCGAACTTCACCTTCGCCGCAATCCGCATGCGATCGCCCAAATGCATCGCCTCCGGTGCCTCCACCGATATCACAGCAGCATCCATCGGCGGCTTCTCACTGCCCACCGCTAGCACACCGACCGGAGCATCCAGAATCCCAAATCTCCGCGCCACATCTTCGACACGCTCAGGGCGATTGTGACGACCATCACTCACCAAAACTACGCCAGCCAATTCATCAGGTGGCACTTCTTCTAACACATGCGAAAGTGCCGCTGCGAGATCAGTCGCATCGGCCCAACCATCGGCCCAACCATCGGCCGAGGCACCCGAGCCATCACGCACACTGCGCGCTGCTCGAATCGTCCGCACCTTCATGGTCTCGGATAATGTCTCGATCACCTTCGCATCCGCCAGTGATTTTTCGGCAAGAGCCTCACGCGTCTGCACGGTTCCGTCATCTTGCAACTGCATCGAGGCGGACTGATCCATCACCACGATCACCTGACGATCCGGATGATGGGTGATTTTCTGAACCCACGTTGGCTCTAACAAAATCCATAACAAAATCGCCAGCGCCAGCAAGCGCAAGCCTAACAAAATCCTTCCTCGTTTGACCGTCACCGCACCGCGCTCATAACGATAGAGCCAAACAATCGCCTCAGCCACTACCGCCGTCACCAGAGCAGGACACCACAAGGGCCAATTCGGGGAAATTCGCAGCACTTTTGCCAGCAAAAACAAC
>CANHKJ010000092.1 GCA_947460915.1 Verrucomicrobiia bacterium | reverse complement strand
TTTCAAAAATGGTTGGTTTCAGACACGAATCGTGAGCAGACGAGCTTGTTGAATTACACAACGACTGGGACTTTCGAAAATCCTATTGAGCTAGCGGGCAAAAACACTTTTAGCGATAGCAATATCCCTGAAGAAGATCGAATCACGGCAGGATTGGTATCGATCTCAAGCGCAGGCAAGAAGCAAGGCAACTTTGCTTATCATGTAGCAGACGAGGCTGTGAAAGCTCGCATCAACTCCTATCGTGACCCCGAGCAAAATGAAACACTTGCCAAAAAACGTGCCTTGCTCGTGGGGCAGCGGCCGGTTGTCGATGTGATCAAGGCTCGTGACGGTAGTCGTCTGGATTTCTTGCCGAACGACACGAATAGCATGGCTTACGGAAAAGCCGTAGGCTTTGAAGAGCGTTTCGTGAACATCAATCAATTTGACCTGTATGATTCATCAAAAGAGGTTGGAAAATTCCGCAAACACATCACCCCTTATTCCATGGGTTTATTGACGGATGTGCGCAATGGTGGACTAAAGCAAGACCTTACTGCGATGTTTGAGGCCGCAGCATTGCCTACGGAATACAATGGCAAGAAGCTCTATCAATCGACACACGGAATCACCGGTGTTTCTGATCCGAACTGGTCGGCACTTCGCAGCTACTACAACATTTACAAAGACATCACCACCCCAGATGGACAGCCCACATACTATCGCGCGGCCACGGAATCGATCACTACTACAACACTAACCCCGCCACGAAATTTCTATCCAGCACCAGTTATTGCGAAAGTCGAGGTGCTCTTTAGCTATGTGACTCGTGATTCGCATGCCAACTGGGTCGGAACCTTAGCTGCTGTGAGCCCGGAGATGAAGTATATGGGACACCTTGTATATGCGCCCCTGATCACCTTGCACAATCCTTACAATGTCACTGTGCAATTTGATAAAATGCAAATCGTGCTTCGCAACATTCCTGTGGCATTCAATTTTCATGTGAATGGCAAACCGCAGAGCAATGGTCTTTGCTCGATCAACGAGATGTTTGTTTATGACGGTGCGAACGGCAAAGGTGAAAAATCTTTTGCTCTTGATATTGCCAATTGGTCGAGCCCCACGAGCAGTTCCACGACCGGCGCAATTACTTTACGTCCTGGACAATCTCTTGTTTGTGGACCCTACCTTGATCCAGCTGCAAGCTTTAACGATACCAAAGGAACGCCTTTTTTCGACTGGCAAAACAATCTCACTGGAGTCGATTCAGCTGGGAATGTTACACTGCCAATCAAGGCTCGACCAGGATTTGCCGGTAAGGCTGTAGGCTTTGATGTGGACTGGACCACTCCTCCGAACGTTAGTTCTGGTCAACAGACCGACAACAACCAAGGTGTTATGGGCTTGAAAGCTACGGACTTGATTCACGTTGATTATGCGGTGAAGCAACCAACGCGTGGAGTGAATGATCGCTTCCAAGTATCCGCAACAATCACTTCTCGTGGCCGAGCGATGAGCTATGGTGGATTGAATTTCGTTTATCGCGATGCTTCGACACTCGCTAGGTTCTTTAGCAAAACTCATCGTTTTCCTCTGAGCGGGGCATTTACAGCAATGGAAGCATATCACTCGAATGCCACAGCAATCTCTGCTCAAGGTAACGCCAAAGCGCTGGCTCTTTTTTCGGCCTATGCGCGGACGACAAATGGTGGGGTTTATGAAACAGGCAGCCGAAATGAGGTAGCAGGTGCATTGAATCTCACTCGCGATGGCCGCTTAGCAGGGATGCCTATGCTGCATCACAATCCAGCGAGGACTGTAGTTACGACGGATTTCCGCAGCGAAAAGCCTGGTATGCATTCTCATGAATTGAACTTCATCCCATTACCTGGTCATGCGGATGACGTGTTCGAGAGTGATGTGGAAAAACGTACGAATCTTCTTGCTGGCAACACTTCGGGTCGCGGGATCAAATCGGGCTCGTACTTGGAATTGCCCACTGGTCCGATGCAAACAATCTCGGATTTCCGTAGATCGAATGCATTCACTTCCTCGTATTTGCCAAACTTTGTGCAGCCTGTGGGGAACTCTTACGCGTCGCCATTGATCAGCACTGACAAAGTTGTCGAGACTGGCGTAACCAGCTATGCGTTGCTTGATCACAGTGTGCTTGCGAACCATGCTCTCTATGATAAGTTCTACTTCTCGACCATTGCCCCCGTCGGTTCTAAAGGAGCTTCCGATGTGCTGACGGATTTCCTGAATCAAAAAAATCCCTTGCTCAATCAGGCTTATCAATCGTACCTGCCTATAGGCAAAAACACTGCAGCTGTAGTGAGTGATTTAATCGCATCAGGCAAGCCTAGCGCAACGGCATACAAAACCGCTGCTGAGTATCAAATGGTCAAAGGTGCCTTCAATGTCAACTCGACTTCAGTCGAGGCTTGGAAGGCGGTATTGTCCTCACTTCGTGGTTCGTCTGTACCTACACTCTGGGCACGTAGTTCCACCGTGGAAGTCAAAAACATTGAAACTACGCCAATTTTGCCGATGAGCTTGCCCAATGGAGCTCAATCAAACGGAATTGCCAACAGTACTCAAATTGATAACGCCCGCACTCTGGAATGGAACGGTTATCGCACACTCGGTGATGAGCAGATCGAAAATTTGGCAAAGAAAATCGTTCAGCAAGTTCGCGAGCGTGGACCTTTTCTCTCGATGTCCGATTTTGTTAATCGGCAAGTCAGCTCGAGCTCGAATCTTGCTCAAACGGGAGCTTTGCAAAAAGCTATTGATGAATCGGGAATCAACAACTCAGCATTTCCGCTGCAAGTACCTGTATCCCCGAGCCATGTCTCGAATGCAACGCTCTATGGTTTTAAAAACCCCGGTGCAGTGGATGGGAATCCTGCCGCTGGAGCTCCGGGCTGGATCAGCCAAGCAGACTTGCTGCATGCCATGGAGCCTCTTGCGACGGTGCGTTCTGACACTTTTGTGATTCGTGTCTGCGGCGAAGCTGTCGACCCTCAAGGCAAGGTGCTCGCTCGTGCTTATGCAGAGGCCGTGGCACAACGGGTGCCCGAATACCTCGACTCGGTGGATCGTCCGTCAATCAATGCTTACACAGAATCGGCAAGTGAAGTGAATAAAGCTTTCGGTCGCCGCATCTCAGTAGTATCCTTCCGTTGGTTGACCAAAGAGGAAATTTAATCATATGAACCTACGTAACTTCGTCATTGGCATGCTATCGACTTTGATGGCATGGGGGCAAACGGCATCAGGCCCAGTTCAAATTCGTGCTTATTATCATAATCCCATCAAGCCATTTGCGGAGTTATTTGTCGCCGATGCGGGAGGGGCGATCCAGCCGCTAAAGCTTGTCGCCGAGGGGCTCTCCGCGCCACAAATCACCGCCCCAGTGAATGGAAACATTGTGCTCTACACCCAGCAAAATGTGGATTCGAAAAAACCTGCCGAATCTCTTGCTGCCAGCGTGGCTCTTCCCGCGGACATGAAACGTGTTGTCTTGATCATTCTACCCGCCGCTACTGAGGGAGCTAAGCCACCGTATCGCATGGTTTTGATGAGTGATTCGCCCACGTCATTTAAGAAAGGTGAGTCACGTGCATTGAATCTAACTACTGCTGACATCGCTGTGGAAGCGGGAGAGCATAAGCTGCCCGTCAAGACTGGACAAATCACCACGTTGCCCGCAGTGAGCAAGAAGGATGAGTTTAACATGGCACAAACGAACTTTTACTACAAAGAAAAAGAAGTTTGGGTGCCATTCGTCGAGCGCCAATTGCAATATGTGGACACCACACGGCGGATCTTTTTGGTTTACTTGACTCCGGGATCAACGCAGCCATTTGTGACGACTATCGTCGATAATGCTACGGTTGCTCCGCCTGATGCAAATCCTTGATTTTGGGGCACGTGGATCGCATGATAAAAAATATCATGCGACAATTCACGCTTTCTGTGGTTCTATCTCAATTGCAACAAGAATATGACCAGCTCAGAGAGAAACATTTGGATCGGAACCGCAACATTAGGTGCGGTCGTCGTGGGCTGGTTGCTGGGACGAGCAACTTGGGTCGATGCTCAAGCCGAGAAAGTGGTCCAAGCTCCCAGTGCTTTGCCAGCAATTGTTGACCGTGAATGGGGCAAACGCACGGCTGCAAATGAGAGAGGGCAGGGCTTTGCTATCGATGACGCAGCGCTCAAGGAAGGTGCCTTGCCGGGGCAACGCTCCCTCATTTTTGCTTCGGCGGAGGACTTGGAAGCATTTCTGAAGCGGGCAGGGGACCATGTAAAAGTGTTGAATCGCATCGATGCGTTGAACGCCTTGCGCATCGGCTTTGGTGATTTGACAGATCTCGATGGGTTGCTAGACGGCTCTGAGGAGATGGGTTACATTTTTCCAGCTTACACGCCGAATCCCTCGGGTGGTGTGGTGCAGGCCGATGCTAAACCACTAGGCAATCGATTGCTCGAATGGCTGGGTCTCGATGAGTTCGATGAAAGCTTAGGCAAAGGTGTGAAGATTGCGATTCTCGATACCGGAGTCGTGCCACATCCGGCTTATGGTGATGGAGTGAATAACATTTTCCTGATTGATGGAGCGCTTGATTACGCTGATTGGAATGGACATGGCACGGCGGCGGCTTCTTTGATTTTGGGAGATAGTCAGCAAGTTCCCGGTGCAGCACCTGGGGCAGATCTGACCTCATGGGTAGTGGCGGATCGCGATGGAGTTTCCAATAGCGCGCTGATCGCCCAAGCGATTGTGGCAGCAGCGGATGCGGGAAATCAGATCATTTCCATCTCCATGGGCTCGTATGGTGATAGCTCGCTCTTGCGCGCTGCTGTAGAGTACGCGCAGAGCAA
Organism: Verrucomicrobiia bacterium; assembly: GCA_947460915.1. Lineage (GTDB taxonomy): Bacteria > Verrucomicrobiota > Verrucomicrobiia > Verrucomicrobiales > Akkermansiaceae > UBA956. Next base: position 5,527 of record CANHKJ010000092.1, on the reverse strand, counting down.
AAATGCGATCATTGTCGCATCAAGTGGCAACGATGGCTACACGAAAGCAGCGTATCCCGCCGGCTATGCCAATGTCGTAGCCGCGGTGGGCGTCGATGCGCAGAACAATCATTTGTTGTTTTCCAATGAAGCAAAAAGCTCGGCCCTATCTGCACCAGGCTGGGGCGTGAATGCTGCCTATCCAGGAGATCAAATGGTTTCGTTTTCAGGCACCAGTGCATCGGCTCCGATCATCGCTGGCTCGATTGCCGCGGTGATGTCGGCACAAAATTACAATGCGCAACAAGCACTTGCTGCGATTTACAATTACACCAACGAAGCAGGTGCAGCGGGCTATGATCCCTATACCGGTGCGGGCGCTGTCAACATTGGTCGTATTTTGCAAAAAAACACTACTGGCATTTATGATGCGGCTGCGGCTTCTCATTTGATCACGCCACCGAGCACGGGAGTGGCGGCCAACGTTCAGGTGAATATTCAAAATCAAGGCACGGCTACGCTGACGAATGTCCCTGTGGAAGTCATCACGCCATCGGGCACCTCCATTTTGTCTGTACCATCACTCGGAGCTGGCGAGGTGAAAAGCTTCACATTATCCTTGCCCAATGCCGCATTTGCCAATGGCGCATCAGTCTCGGTATCCTCAACCATTAAGGCAACGGATGCCGTTTACAAAAACAATGTGCGGACAACGACCTACAGCCCTCCTCCCGTGGCTGATTGATTAGCAATCGCAATTTATAGTTATCTGAAACGATACGAATACACATTTTTCAGCTTGCTGTTACAGATGAGTTATTGATTTTCGAAAAGCTCTTTTGCTAATGAAATTTTTCAAAGAGCATCGCCATGAGCAGGAACCATCAAACGAAGAACGTGATCTATGCTTGACGATCCACGTGGTTGGGTGTTAGCAACACACCTACCACCTATGAATCAATCACGTCGTCAATTCGTCCGTACCGCTATTGCTAGTTCAGTCGCTGTATCACCCATGTTGTCCAACATTAGCTTCGCCGCCGAGGAAGATCCGCAGGTCATGGGGCAGGGGAAATTCCGCTATCGCCGCGTTAAAGATTGGTCCTTCAAGCGTGATGATAGCCCTGTGGCCGTGAAGGACTGTCACGAATTCGCGCGCACCAAGGCGGGCAATCAAATTCTCTGCACGACTCACACGGCAAACAATCTCATCGAGTTTTCCCCCGATGGAAAAGTGATTCGCACCTTCGGCACGACTTATCCTGGGGCCCACGGACTCAATATTTCGAATGAAAATGGCGAGGAATTCCTGTGGCTCACCGATACTCAGCGTCGCATTGTGGTCAAGCTCGATATGAAAGGTCGCGAAGTTTTGACCTTAAGCTGGCCAAAAGAAACAGGGAAATATGCGGACGAGAGCAAGTTTTGTCCGACCGAAACGGCAGTGAATCCGGTGAATGGAGACATTTATGTAGCCGATGGATACGGCAGCAACTTTTTGACTCATTATTCGGCCAAAGGGGAAATCAAAGGTTGTTATCAGCATGAAGGCTTCAATTGCATCCACGGCGTTGCTTATGACGATCGCGACAAAGCAAATCCGCAGTTGTTGGTCACATCGCGCGCTGCGAACAAGCTATTCAGCCTTTCGTTGGATGGAAAAAACCTCGGCCATAAACATTTTCCTGGTGCCTGGATTTGCCGTCCGGTGATCAACGGGGAAAACGTTTTCTTTGCCGTGATCAATTCTGGTCGCCTCGAATGGGGTAGCGATTTCCGTGGATTTATCATGGTATTGGATCGCAACAACGAGCCGATTTCTCTGGTCGGCGGTCAAGCACCCGTGAAAGATGGCGCCGGTGAAGCCGCATTGTATCGGAACCACGATCCCAAGCCATTCTTGAATTGCCACGACGTGAGTTTCGACCAAGAAGGCAATCTTTACGTGGCACACTGGGCCTCGAATGAAACGCATCCGTTCAAACTTGAACTGGTTCGCTAAGCTCTGACGATCTGGCTTGTAGCATTTCGTTACAAGATTTCAAGATTTCCAGGATGAACAAGATGCGGCTTTCGTTTTCGAGGGCTTGATCAAGTTGCATGGTTGAAAGTTGTGGTTCAAATCCTTCACAACGTAATAAAAAACACCGCTCGGCGAACCGGGCGGTGTTTTCGTTTGAGGTTTCTGTTCTAGAGGCAGACCGTGCGATTAAGCAGCGGCTTTTGCTTCCAGAGCTTTCTTGGCCTGAGCGACGATGGCACTGAAAGCAGCAGCATCGGTGATCGCCAGATCCGAAAGGATCTTGCGGTCGGCTTCGATACCAGCAGCCTTGAGACCTTCGATGAAACGCGAGTAGGTAAGACCTTCGTTGCGAGTCGCAGCGCTGATACGTGCGATCCACAGACGGCGGAATTGACCTTTGCGCTTCTTACGGTCGCGATATTCGTAAGTTTGTGCCTTACGAACAGCGTCCTTCGCATAGCGGAAAAGCTTCGAGCGGAAACCGCGGAAGCCTTTCGCACGGAGCAGCGTACGCTTGCGGCGTTTGCGGCTGGCCGGGGAATTGGTTGCTCTTGACATGTGTTTGTTTGTTCTATCGGCAGGCTGTTGTTTTCAAATACTCCCACAGTCTCGCCTGACGAATGGCCCGTTTGACGGGGCAGGCTGTGTGGAGTCCACCCGAACCGCGGGTGGGTGCGCAGATGTCACTGCGACTCAATTAACCGAAAGGCAGGTTCTCTTTGACATTTTTGATGTCGGCATCGGAAACCAGACCTGCGCGCCCGAGAGCACGCTTGCGCTTCGAACTCTTCTTTTGAAGAATGTGACGCGCGCCTTGTTTACGACGTAGAACTTTGCCTGTGCCGGTGATCTTGAATCGTTTGGCGACAGCTTTTCTTGTTTTGGATGTGCCTGATGGACCTGGCATGGGGCGCAGAGAATAGGGATCGCTGATGATGTGGCAAGTAAAAAGTCATGTGAAATGGAATTTTTTTGACGATTTTTTCATTTGGTTCTTCATTCTCCCACAAATTGTGTTACTTTTGCCCTCCGAGCGCGCTGCGAAAGCGTGAATCAGGTGACAAACGTATGAGTGAAAAAGTGAAGGGAATCGAGTTGGCGAAAGCCTGTGCAAAAGCTGCGGAAGAAATGCAGGCGGAAGATATTCAGGTCTGGGACGTAAGCGGACTCTCGACGATCACGGATTTCGTGGTTCTCTGCTCGGGTTCTTCGATGCCTCACCTGCGTGCGATCATGCGCGACGTGGCAGGACACGTGATCGAGTGGCACGATGTGCGTCCGATTTTGTCGGAGGGCAATGCCGATAGCCGTTGGGTGGTGCTCGATTACATCGATGTCATGGTTCACGTGCTCCATTCGGAAATGCGCGAATTTTATGATCTCGAATCACTGTGGGCCAAGGCAAAGCCGGTCGAGTGGCGATGAGATTAAGCTGAGCGGGTGATCCGTTCATAGATTTTAAAAAAGAGCACCTCTTGACGGGGTGCTCTTTTTGATTACAGGAGAAAAGTTTTCAATTAATCCTGCTGATATTTTGCGTGCCACTCTTGGTAAATCTTCGGCGAAATTTCTGAGGGCTTGATTTCCGAGCGACCACCCCAGAAAACGTTGGTGTAGCTGACGGGGATACCGACGGACTCGAGGTGGCGATCAATCGCAGCTTTGTGTTCCAAAACGCGCGGTTTCTCGGTGCCGTGAACGACTCCCATGATGTTGACGTCGCCAAATTGCGGACCACCCTCGCGCCAGTAGCAATGAGTCATGCAGTAGTGGCGTCCGACTTCGCTGCCGCCTTCGATTTCCCGACCTTTTGGCACAGCCCAGTGGAAGAGACCATTGAAGCGGGTCACTCGCTCGCCGGCAGCAGATGGTTTGACGTGTTCGAGGAACGTCGAGAAACGACCGATGACTTTTTTCGCATTGAGTGTTTCGGCGACTTCGCAAAAGCGAGCTAGGGAAACTCCGGCAATCTCTGCGCGTTTGTCCCACGGATTTGAGCCGATTTCGTCGAGGGTGAGCTCTTCTTTGAGTGCGAGCAAAACGTCCCACTCTTCTTGGTCGAGATCGACAGTGGCGGTGGTCATCATCACCGCAGGCTCGTCGGTTTTGTCACCGGGTTCGAGGGCGCGACGACGCACGTGTCCTACACCAAGGGCAAAAACTCCATTGGCGGGCATGAGCAGGTATTCATCTGCTTTGACCAAGCGCTTGAGCACGGTGGCGTGATGGTCGAGCGATTGACCGACGGGAACTTTCAGGGTGGTCCAGAGTCGATAGCCAGAGCCGGAAACCTCGGTATCGGTGGAGCGGATGACGACGTGACCTGAGAAAGGGTCTTCTTTCGACATGAACTCGAAGGCATCATTGAGATGTTCTTCGGGCAAACGCCAAGCGACGAGGGCTCCGTGCGCGAGTTTGGTCGATAGCAAAGTTTGGCGCACGCGGCGGATGACGCCAGCCTCAAGCATTGCCTTGATCCGCTCGATCACGGTGTCAAAAGGAACGCCCGATTTTTCGGCAATCAGTTCGAAGGGGTGTGCTTGGAAACCTGAGATCAGGTCTTCAGAAACGGCGAGAATTTGCGCGTTGATGGGATCGTTGTGTTCCGTAGGGATCATCAGTCAGTAACTTTCGTTTTTGGTGTGAGAGGAAGCGTGCGGATGCATTATTGCGCTGCTTTTACCAAAGTGATCGACTCGATGACCACGTTTGCGGTGGGGACATCGGGGCTGGGCTGGGTGATTTTTTCGCCAGTGGTGGGGTGAATCATGGTCAGGGGAGTCATGCCGGTGGGGACTGCTTTGATTTTGTCCACGACATCCATGCCTTCGACGACTTTTCCAAAAACAGCGTAGCCGTGACCATCGGGACTAGGGGCATTGAGCATGGCGTTATCGACAGTGTTGATGAAGAATTGAGCGGTGGCGGAATTCGGATCACCAGTGCGGGCCATGGCGATGGTGCCACGGTCATTTTTGAGGCCATTTTTGGCTTCGTTGGCAATGCCCTTGCCTGTAGCTTTTTCGACAAGGCTGCCTTTTTCCGCGGTAAATCCACCGCCTTGAATCATGAAGTTGCCGATGACGCGATGAAAGACAGTGTTATCGAAGTGTTTTTTCTCTACGTAGCTGAGGAAATTGGCCACGGTGACGGGTGCTTTTTCCTTGTTGAGCTCAACAACGATGGCGCCGTGATTGGTTTTGATGCTGATTTTCGGCGCGGCTTCGGCGGTCTCCGCGGCGGCAGGAGCTTTGCTTTCTGCGGGTTTATCTTGAGCTGTTTCCTTGCTGTTGCAGGAAAATAGGGTCATAGCGGAAATGATAAGTGTGGCAAGACGTTGTTTCATCGTGTAGAAACGTTAGCCCAAGAATGGGCGACTGACAAGAACGAGGTGCGGAAAATTATACACATCGATATGGACTGCTTTTACGCGGCCATCGAAGAGCGCGAAAACCCATCGTTGCGGGGTAAACCTGTGGCCGTGGGGGGCAATGGGCGGCGTGGTGTCTTGACCACGGCGAATTA
>CANHKJ010000091.1 GCA_947460915.1 Verrucomicrobiia bacterium | reverse complement strand
TCCTGAAATACTCAGGCATCTAACAAGATTAGGGTAGCTAAAAGTACTGGTCTGAGCAAAAAACTCTGCGTTTGACTCTACAAACTCTGCGTCTTTGCGCTTCGTTCCTATCTGGCAAAGAGCTTTTTAAAACGAATGATTATACTGATTGTTTGATGATGGAAAATGAAGAGCCTTCAAAAACAAATTTTACCCTGATAACTTCTAACCAATAACCGATAGCTTTATAAAATCCGTAGCTTCATTGCTGTTTCTAGGATAAAGAGAACTTGCATCGTATCACTCCCCTTTTTACGACTCTTGCGTTTTTTGGCGGCCTGAAAAATCAAAGCTCCATTCAATCACTTCACCTCGCCCCAGATCGCTTGCATGAGCTTGTGGACCTCAGGCTCGGCTTGTTTGAGTTCGCCGGGGCTAAAGGGATAAAAATCGTTTGCGCCAAAATACGCTTCGGTCATTTCCGAAAAAAATTCCTTCTGATTCGTTAGACCGTAGTGTCGATGTTTTTGACCTGAATTATTGAGCACGGCTTCGTATTTTCCGCCATCTCGAAATTTTCCCCAAGCGTCTAACACCCGTTTTTCCTCAAAGCCGAGGACTTGATCGTGGTAGGCGTGAGCGAGTTCATGAAGAATCACCAGCGGCATACGGACATTTTCTTTCGGGTCGAGTAAATCGCTCGCCTGTGGGATGTGCACGCATTTTTCCAACTGCGCGCTGTAACCATTTTCGATCAACCATGCTCGACTCGGATGATATTGCATCGACTGAAGTTTGCCGTGATCAAGATCCAACTGAATGACGACTTTTTGCAATTTCTCCAATGCAGGTTGCGGCACAATGGCCACAATGTCCGTGAGCTTGGCATCGAGCAGATTTACCGCACGCGCGCCGATTTCCTGATTTTCTCCCGCGAGCAAGCGAGCATCGATGCGAACCGTCCAGCCCTCGATGTTGCGCTCTTCGTGCTTGGTTGGCAATCCAGTTACCTCGGCCAAGGCGATGGCAGCACTGGAAGAAAAAAGAATCAGCGCAAAAGATTTCAATAATGTCATGCTTCTGTTTACTCGATCACTATGGTGCTTTTATCGTGACTTCGAAGTTTATGCTCTTAAAGTTAGCAATATGTCACGACTGCCACGCATTTTTCTACTCTTCTTACTGCTAACACTGCGTAGCCATGCCGCCGATCTTACCGAACCCCAACGCATTTTATTCATCGGCAACAGCTATACGGGCTACAACAATTTGCCGCGTTTGGTCGGTGAAATCATCAGCAGCAATGGCAACGAAAAGCCACAGATCAAGTCATCCAACCCGGGTGGCAGGACGCTGGAAAATCATCTGAGCATTCGAGAAACGCTGACATTGATCGACGAAGGAAACTGGGATTTGGTGGTCCTCCAAGGCCACAGCATGGAAGCTGCGATGTCAGAAATCAACGAGGTCACACGCAAGTCATTTCTGAACAGTGGTCGTGCTCTCGCCGAACGAATTCGCAAAAGCAGTCCCAAAGCGCGGATTGTATTTTATCAAACATGGGCGCGCCATGCCGACTATTGGAAAGATCCGAAGGCCGATCGCAGCATCGGCAATTCTCCTAACGAAATGAGCGAGCGCGTCCGCACTTGGTATGACAAGCAGCAAGAGCAATGCGCCAATAGCTTTGTCGCTCCCGTCGGCCAAGCCTGGACTTTGTTTTATCAAGCTCATCCCAAGCAGGCCAAGGCATTGCACATCGCCGACAATTCTCATCCGAGCTATCAGGGATCCTATCTCGCCGCTCTCGTGATCGCGCACAGCTTGAATGCACTCGATGGAAAAAAGCCGATCGGGTTTCACGGCAAACTGACCGAGCAGCAAGCAAACGACCTGAAAGCAATCGCGAAGAAAGCATGCGCCGCGCCTGCGCTAAAAAACTAAGCTCTTTTGGGCCATGGAGAGCAATATATTCTATTGCAGCCCACTTGGCGTTGCGCTAGTTTGCGCGCATGCGCACCACACGCTCTCATCGCACGATTCGCCTAGGCATTCTCGGATCAGGTTCCGGATCGAACTTTCAAGCACTGCTTGATGCCATCGCCGCAGGCACATTAAACGCTGAGGTTGCCTTGGTGCTCAGTGATGTTGCCAATGCAAAAATCTTGGATCGCGCACGCCATGCAGGCATCCTTGCCGAAGTGATCGATTGCCGTGGATTTGCCAACAAATTCCCCGACGAAGCACAGGCGGAGACAGCGCGCGCACTGCAAGAGGCCGAGGTCGATCTCGTATGCCTTGCGGGCTTTATGCGATTGATCAAGGCCCCATTGCTTGCGGCTTTTCCCGAACGCGTGATCAACATCCACCCATCGCTCTTACCTGCATTTCCGGGCCTTGAGGCATGGAAGCAAGCGCTCGATGCGGGAGTCTCCGAAGCGGGCTGCACCGTGCATTACGTCGATGCCGGCATGGACACCGGACCGCACATCATTCAGGCAAAAGTGCCTGTGCTGGAGGGTGATGACTATACGACCTTGCACGCGCGCATTCAGGTGGAAGAGCATCGTATTTATCCTCTCGCCGTGCAGATGGTAACGGACAATTTTTCTTGTCAGACAGCTCTTTGTTCTACAAAGTAAGCGCATGGATACAGCACGGGAAGCAGCAGAGCAGTTGCGGATGATTCGCAACTTAATGGAGCGGGCAACGATTTTTCGCGCGCTCACCGGAGAAACGGCCCTTGTAGGAGGAGCGCTGGCATGTCTCGCTGCGTGGGCTTCTGAAAAAAAGATAGGGCTCGCATGGGCGCAGTTTTGGCTCATCGGCCTTGCATTCGTCATCGGCTTTTACATTTTCCAAATGTGGCGCATCGCCCGCGCCAAAGAAGGTGGTAAGATCTGGAACCAAAGCCTAAAATTGGTGCTTCGCTGCGCGCTGCCCTCATTGCTTGCCGGCGGTATTACCGGACTACTCATCGCGAAAGGAGCACAGCAAGGTCATCGCGAACTCGCCGCCTGCTTCTGGATCACCCATTACGGCATCGCGCTGCTAGCGATTCGCGAATTCGTACCCAAATCAATGGTCTGGCTCGGCTGGGCTTTTGTGATTTTCGGCGTTGTTGCCCTGTGCACTTTTATGACTTCAGACATCGCCTTCCAAGTCATGCATAAGCTTAATGGTTCACGCCTGATGGCGCTCTCCTTTGGCGGTCTGCATTTGCTCTACGGCGCTCTGATCGTTACCACCAACCAGCGCGAATCCGCGAATGATTGATTTTTCCAAGCTCGACAAAACCATCCACGAGAAAGGCCGCCTGTCCATCATGACGCTGCTTGCTTCTCGAGCTGAACCGTGGTCATTTCAGGATCTGAAATGCCAGCTCGATATGAGTGACGGAAATCTGATCACTCACCTGCGCACTCTCGATGCCGCCGGTTATTTACAAAATGAAAAACTCACCGGCGATGGCCGACCGCAGACGAATTACTGGCTCTCCAAACCCGGCAAAAAGGCATTCGATAGTTACCTCTCGATCCTCGAAGAAATTCTCAACATCGGGCGATGATTTTTCTTGCTAAATTCACTTTGTAACGCAAAGTAAATCGCGTGCGCATGATTTCGCGCGCTTTTTTTGAACCAATTACTTTGCGAAACAAAGCATGAAAACAAACCGTAATCCCATCGAGCTTTTGCAGCCCTCAGGCATGAGCACTACGCAATTACAGGATCTTCAAAAAATCCTCCACCTCAGTCGCGACCATCGCTTGTGGTCATGGCAACCATTATCACCCAATCCCCTCCTCCAACGCAACTTGGAAGACACCGGGCTAAGCTCGCATCCACAAGATCTTCGACAAGACTCTGTGATCATCATCCCCCCATTCGGCGCAGCACTCAGCCACCGCAAGGAATGGAAAAAACAGCACCGAACCGTGCTGGATCTGTCCACCCCAGAAGTCCGACGCGCGCAGAGCACCCTTGCCCTCCTCAAATTGGAAGGTGCTGAACTCCTCATTATCGGCCGCAAAAACGACCCCGAACTGCAAGCGCATCTCATCGATCACCCTCGCGCCCGGGTCATCGAAAATGCAGAAGATGCAGTACGAATTCCTTTTGCACCTGCCTTCAATCTCATTTGCCAAACCAGTCAGTGCCCACAATTGGCTCGCCATCTCACCTCAGTGATCCAAGGTCGCCACCGCGATAGCAAGGTTACCTTTCTCGACACTTCCAGCCCCCAAGAAAATCTCCGCCGCGCCGCACTCCAGCAGCTCGTTCAAGCGGGTTTTCGCCCCGATCTCTTGCTTGTATTTGGCCACTCACACAGCACTGATATGCTTCTACATGCAGCATGTGAGCATCGTCTAAACGCCATGCGCATCGGTCATAACTCCCTCCCACGCAGTTTACCGAACCATGCTTGCATCGCCATGATTGCCAGTGATGATGTCACCCTCCAAGAGTGCACCTCGCTGATAAGCACTCTCGAAAATATTCGCATTCAGAACGATCCATATGCAGCCTAATCGAAAGCCCAAATCACAAACCTAACAATTTCGCCTTCCCCAACTCCTCGCGGATCATCTCCTCACACAGCTCGATCTGCTTGGCACGTCGCACTCTTGCCTCACTAGCGATCTGCTCTAAGGTATCAATGTCGTAAAGATACACCTCCTCAATTTCCGCCACCGCAGGATCAATGTCGCGCGGCACGGCGATGTCGATAAAAAACAATGGCCGATACTTGCGCTTGCGGCGCACCGCTTCCACATCGGCTTTCTGCACAATCACGTGCGGTGCCCCCGTCGATCCGATGACCACATCCACTTGCTCAAGCACAAGTTGCCAGTCATCAAAACGCACAGCCTGGCCATTCATTTGTTGCGCGAGATCCAGAGCCCGATCGTACGAGCGATTCGCCACAAAAATGCTGTGAGCTCCTCGTGATTGTAGGCTTTGCGCCGTAACGCGACTCATCTCGCCCGCACCCAAGATCATCACCTTGCTGTCCTTGAGATGACCGAAAATTTTCTCCGCAAGATCCACCGCAACGTTGCCGATCGATGTCGCACCTTCCTGAATCCCGGTCTCCGTGCGGACTTTTTTCCCTACTGAAAATGATTTCTGAAATAATCGATTCAGCACGCCACCCGTCACCCCGGCTTCCAGCGCTGCTTGGTAAGCATTTTTCACCTGACCAAAAATCTCGGTCTCACCGAGAACCATCGAGTCAAGACCACTCGCCACACGGCATAAATGCACGGCGGCCTCCATGCGATTGCTCTGATAGCAATGCTCCTCACCGCCAAGAATTTCTTGTAGTTTAGCAATCGCCAGTGCTTCGCCCGCTACGTAAATTTCTGTGCGATTGCAAGTCGAGACAACTACAGCTTCTTCCACACCCAGCTGCTCTCTCAAATCGCGCGCAGCCTCGCCCAACTTCGACGGTGCCACGGCAAACAACTCACGCACCTCAACAGGCGCGGTCCGATGATTCAGTCCTACACAAATCAATTCCATCACACCGCAAAAAACACCCCGAAGGACAACAAAAATAACACCACCACCACCATCGAGAGCTTACGCCCCGTAATGCCCCTCCACTGCTGCAACAGCAACAGTCCTCCATACAAAAGCCACACCACTACCGCCGCGATAAAATGCGACCAGCCCCCGCGATGTGGCATCATAAATCCCGCAACAATACCCACCGTCAACAAACCAAAACCAATCCACAACAAACGCTTCACCGAGGCTAACAACTCTCGCACGGGCGGCAAATCACGAAACAAGCCCGAGCGCAAATGATGCTCCTTCAGCTGATGATCTAATACCAAAAACATCACCCCAGTCACAGCGGCTAAGGCAAAGGCTCCATACGCCAATACTGAAACAGCAGCGTGTGCCTCACGCCAAGCATCCACACCTGCGACCCGCTCGGGAGATTGCGTCATCACTCCAGGCCACAATGCCAAGACCTGAAAAACAACCACCACAGGTGCTGTGAATAAACCGACCAACGACAAGCGATACGAGCGCCCAACGATCAAATAAAACAAAGTCAGAGCCCAGGCCAAAAACACCAAAATCTCCCCCAAATCACGCAGCGGACAAGCGCCGCGCGCTTCACCGCGAAGGTCCAAAAAAACCAACTGTGCCGCGAAGGCCCCCGCGATCAACCCCAAAGTCCATCGTGTGCGCAGCCCTCGATGCACCGTGACGGCACCCCACAACGCTCCCGCAAGAGCAAGCAAGGTTGATATCATCAATACAGTTCGGTCCATGACGCGCCATACATGCACTGCAATCATCCACTACGCAAGTCCGAATCCCCATTTCATGTCAGCAACCAAAAATCAAACGGAGCGCGGACTTCAGTCCGTAACAAATTCTCAGCACAACAAAAAGGGCGACCTTTCGGCCGCCCTTGAGAAATTATCGTAATTGAATCTTACGCCTTGCTAGCTTCCTCCACCGTCAGCGGACGATAGCCACCAATCGTTTTGAAGTAGAACAACAGCAGCAAATAAATCACCGCCATTGTCAATGGAATGTAGGAGTCAGCTTTCAGCGTGCGACGATCGCCCAACTGGTCAGCGGCCACAACTGCTTTTTGTGCATCTGTTTTATCCGTTGCTTCTTTTGCCGCCGCAAGCTTCGCGCCGTCAAGACCGTAGGCTGCTGTGGACTCAAGATTGAGAAATTTCGATGGCGTCTCTGCTTTGTATTCAGCATACAGAGCAGGATTGGCTTTCTCGAGCTCTTCACCCGTGAAACGGTCTTTTCCATAGCCAAGACCGGGAGTTCCGATCAAGCCAGCGGAAAGCATGCCGATGCCACCCATGATCGACATCGCGACTGCGCCTGTTTGTGGGTAGCGGTCACCGACAACAGCCAACATGGTTGGCCAGAAGAAGGTTTTGCCGATGGCGTAAATACCAAGAGCTACAAGAGCCATACCGAAGGTTTGCATGCCGCTGGCAAGGTTCAAGCCGATGTAAGCAATAATTGAGCAAACAAGCAACAGACCAATCGGCGAAAGCTTGAGTTTTGTCTCGATGAAGTGAGCGCAGAAACGCAGACCGAACATGATGAGCGATGTCCAGATGAAGAGGAATTTACCTTGCTCCGAAGTGAAGAGGTTTCCGGTGATGTTTTGAATCCAGCCGTCCGTGCCAAGTTCTACGGCGCCGACCAATGCATGCGTCACGAAAAGAACAAAAAGAACGATCGAACCAATCGAGAAACGAGTAGCTACAGAAATAGCAATCAGCAGCACGCCACCAATCACATAACCGACTGTAGCAGCATTGTCAGGCAGTTTGCCTTTGAGAATGTCTCCAAAGAACAATGCGAGCAAATAGCAAGCAACGAGAGCACCAAGGATGCCGACAGCTTTGAACATCGATACAAAGCTGGTGCCTTTTTCAGCAGCTTCCGATTGAGGGAACTTCTGCTTCATGAACATCAATCCATAAATCACAGTCGGAACAAGATAGAGCGAAAGCTGGATCTTCCAGCCAAGAGCCATTTTGTCATCAAGAACCCAGCCGATAGCGGAACCGATGATCATTCCGAGCGGCCAACTGGCGTGCAAGATATTGAGATAGTGAGTACGTTGCGTCGGGAACAAAGTAGCGACCAGTGGATTCGCCACAGCTTCTAGAGTGCCGTTTGCAAACGCAAACAAGAACATGCCCCAGAACAAGAAACTGTAAGCATTCTCAGGAGTGCTCGCACCAAAGGTAACAAACGCCGAGAGAACGTGGAAAATCAGTGCCAATGCCACCAATTTGCCGTAGCCAATTTTATCGACAACCAGACCGCCGAGGATGATGCCGAAGCAGAAACCGGAGAAACCAGCACCGCCAATGGCACCAAGTTGCGTTGCCGTGAAGCCATACTCTTTGCCCCAGTTGTCAAAGATTCCGCCGCGAATGGCGAAACCGACACCTGCGGCGAGAATCGCCATAAATCCCGCCCAAAGCAATCGCTTCGCATTGGGCGCCGTCGTTATAGTTGATGAGTTACTCATGTATGTATTGTGTTTTTAGCGTGGGGGAAGTGCTACCTTTAGAGATTGCGAATCGGCATGACAAGGATTGATTGCGTCACGGTGCATTTTTTTCCCAAAAAACGCTTTATTTCACAAACCCTAACCATCTGGACTCCGAAAAAAACTAAGAGTTTCAAGGTCTTCGTGAGCTTGTGAAATTTTTCACAAATAAAACTTGTCAGTTCCGAGAAAAATCGTCTAAACATCCGCGCCCAATTTCCATTTTTCCCGATGCGTAAATTTTTCCTACCTTTTGCTGCCTTATTCCTTAGTGCTACTCCCAGCTTTGCAGCTGGAGCTGGACATGATCATTTGCCGGTGCATGCCGAGGAATTGTTTCGCTTAGGTCCAGTAGCAATCTCAAACTCAATGCTGATGGTTTGGATTGTTGCTGCAGTAATCATTCTGGTTGCGCAGCTTGCGACTCGCAAAATTTCACTCATTCCTACTGGGCTACAAAATTTCGTCGAATGGCTCGTCGAAAGCCTCTATAACTTCCTTGAAGGAATTCTCGGCAAAAACCTCGTGAAAAAAACCTTCTGGTTCTTTGGAACCATTTTCATTCTGATCCTCTTCACCAACTGGTTCGGCCTTATTCCCGGAGTTGGCACCGTCGGCCAATACAATCCCGCTGGTTTCGGTGGTGACTCGCACGACACCTTCCGCCCTTTCCTGCGCGGTGGCAATGCTGATCTTAACATGACCCTTGCGATGTCAATCTCGTTTGCGATCCTCTGGTTCTACTGGGCGATCTCCGAAAATGGTCTCGTAGGTTTTTTCAAACACATCTTCGCACCAAAAGGCAAATTCTCCGGCATCATGGCTGTGATGATGCTAGTAGTCTTCTCCTTTGTTGGCTTGCTCGAATTGGTATCTATCATCTTCCGGCCTGTAGCACTTTCCTTCCGTCTTTTCGGTAACATCTTTGCTGGTGAGACCACCCTGGAAACCATGACGGCCATCACCGGCAAATGGTATACAGCTTGGCTGCCTCCGATTCCTTTCTACTTCATGGAGCTTCTCGTAGGCCTCATTCAAGCACTAGTTTTCATGCTTCTCACCGCCGTCTTCCTCAAGCTCATCTGTGAGCACAGCGACGAAGATGGTCACGCGCATCATTGATCCTTTTTCCCGTTTTGACCATGGACTAAACTGTGGGAAGCGGAAAACCAACAACAAACTAATACATTACAACTATGTCCACACTTCCTATTCTTGCTGAAATTTCTGGTAATCTCCACGTCGCTCTCGCAGCTGTCGGCGCTGCTGTTGGCATCGGCCTTCTTGGTTCGAAAGCCGCTGAAGCAACTGGCCGTAACCCAGGTGCAGCTGGTAACATCCTTACCCTGTCCATCATTTTGGCCGCTCTTATCGAAGGTATCGTCTTCTTCGCTATCTTCCTTGCTAAGTAATTAAGCCTTCTGGCGGGCAGCACTCCCAGTGCTGCCCGCCAACTCTCCCAATCAGGTTCGAACAACTTAACCTACTAAACCTACAGCTTTTAAAGCTAAAAATTTACTCCCCATCGTCTTTCTAGCCCATACTTGTTCCACGAACATTCTACGCTTTCTTTGTCTCTCCTGAACTGAACGCTCATCATTTTTCTCACACTATTCTCATTATGTTCTACCACTTGTCCATACTCGCCAATAGCCCAGCAGCAGAAGCTACAGATTCTGGTATTGCTGGCACTGTAAAAGAGATCGCCACCAACTTCAAAATTCTTCCTGAACTTTTCATCCCACAGGTGATAAGCTTTCTTCTCGTCGCAATTCTGCTGAAAAAATTTGCCTTTGGCCCCATCCAAGCAATGTTGGAACAACGCATGCAGCGCATTGCCGATGGCGAAAGCAAGTTGAAGCAAATCGAGCAACAACTCGCTGATTCCGCCAAACACACGGAAGAAGTCATCGCCAAAGCCAATGCTGACGCCAAGCGTTTGATCGAAGAAGCCAAGTCCAGCGCAAGCGCACTCAGCGAGGCCAAAGCACAAGAAGCCGTGGCCACTGCACAAGGTATCATTTCCAAAGCCGAAGCTGCAGCCAAAGCCGAGCGCGCTCAGATTGCTGCCGACCTCAAGCGTGAATTCGGACGACTCGTCGCCAATACCGCACAAAATGCCACTGGCGGCAAACTTACCGCAGATCAACAACGCGCCATCAACGAGGAATCCCTCACTCGCGTCGAAGCCTAATCTTTTTTCTCTCCATGAAAGTTTCCAAAGTCGCAAAAACCGCCGCCAACCGCATCTTTCGCATGTGCATGGCCAGTGGCTCGCTCAATGAGACCCACATGCGCAGTGCTATTGCCAAATTGGTCGAGTCGAAACCTCGCGATTACCAAGGCATCTTGGTGACCTTGAAGCGCCTGGTTCGCCTCGAAATGGAGCGCAAGCACGC
>CANHKJ010000090.1 GCA_947460915.1 Verrucomicrobiia bacterium | reverse complement strand
TCTTTGACTTGTTCTTGGGTGTAAAATCCTCCGTAGCGCTTGCCGTCGTCGCTATTGCGATTGCCGTATGGCGGAGTCGAATCGCGAAAGGCGCCGACTTCGGTGAGCTTCGGGTATTTTTTGATTTCGATGCGCCAGCCTTGATCTTCCGTCAAATGCCAATGAAACACATTGAGCTTGTGAAAGGCCATCTGGTCGATGATTTTTTTGAGATCATCGATGCCGAAAAAATGTCGACCGCAATCGAGATGCATGCCGCGCCATGCATACGCAGGTTGGTCCTCAAACTTCACGCAAGGCACTTGCACACCCTTGACTGAGATGCTGGCGCTTCCTTTTTCCGCTGGTGGTGGCAAAAGCTGCAAAAAACTTTGCACACCCCAGAATGCGCCCGCTGCATCTTTGCCGAGGATTTTCACGCCACGTGGCGAAATTTGCAGTGTGTAGCCCGAGGCCGCTAGCGGCAGGGTTTCATCGATGTCCAAAGAAACTTCGGAATGCAGCAAGATGCGCAGTTCTTCCGCTGCCGTGCGCGTTTTCTGGCCAGTCAGCTCGCCGAGCGCAATGGCTAACAGATCTGCTTCTTTGTTGAGGCGACGGTCAAAGCGAATTGCGGTTTCCGAAGACACTGTAAATTCTCCATCCAGCCGCGTGACTTTCGCTGGATAAGGAATCAAGGGCAGGCTAGCAGCTTCGTCAGCTAGCCCCAAAGTTGTCATGCCAAGCAACGCAATCAGTGTGTGTTTCATCGATACAGAAAAAACTAGCGACACCGAGCAAAAGAGCAAGCGCCATTTTCCTAAGGCGCTTTGCTTTTCAGTTATCGGCGTAAGGTTGCCTCAAACATCCCCACGAGTTCTTTAACGGAATGATCGCTCTTGATTTGCTCGACGACTTTTTTGCAAGCGTGGATTACCGTGCCGTGATCGCGACCGCCAAAGGCTTCGCCGATGTCCATGAGCGATGATTTCGTAAGCTGACGACTGAGATACATCGCCAACTGACGCGGGTAAGCGACGCTAGCTGGGCGGCGGCGACTTGTCATATCAGCAAGGCGAAGGTCAAAATGTTCTGCAACTGCTTTTTGAATCGAATCAATCGTCACTTGCTTGGTGGCTTCCTCGCGAAGTAGATCGCGCAGCAGATACTCGACTTTTTCGAGTGGAACATGTTCACCAGCAAGCGATGAATAGGTAGCAACGCGCATCAGCGCACCTTCGAGGCGACGAACATTGCTGCGAATGTGTTGGGCTAGATAGGCCACGATGCTATCATCGAGTTTCACTTTCCATTCATCCATTTTGCGACGGAGAATCGCAGTGCGCGTCTCTTCTTGAGGAATTTGCAACTCCACCGTGAGTCCACACTCGAAGCGTGAAATGAGACGAGGCTCGAATTGTTTAATTTCACAAGCCGGACGATCGCACGAGAGAACCACCTGGCGCTGACCATCGATCAGAGTATTGAACGTATGGAAAAACTCTTCCTGTGAGCGCTCCTTACCAGCAATGAACTGCACGTCATCGATCAGCATGAGTTCGGCTGTGCGGTAGCGTTTGCGAAATTTTTCGAGATCTCCTTTGCGCACGGCATCGATGAACTCATTGGTGAATTTTTCACAGGTAAGATAAACTACGCGTGATTGTGGACGTGTGCGCAGCCATTCTTGACCGATCGCCTGCATCAAGTGAGTTTTACCCAGCCCAGGTCCGCCGTGGATAAACAGCGGATTGTAGCCTACAGCTTTAGTTTTCGAGACCGCTTGGCAAGCGGCATGAGCGAATTGACTGTTGTTACCGACGACAAAACGCGAAAAACTGTAAAGCGGGTTCAGGCCTGCGGACTTGAGACGTTTTTCTAATGAATCATCATCAGCCAACACAGGCTCTTCATCATCATTATGAAATGGTGAGACTGGTGTAACGGTAACTTCCTCAACATCATCGGAGCAAACCGAAAGTTTGACTTCACGCATTCCGTAAACCGAGCTACAGGCTTCGACCAGCTCGCCCCAATAATTTGTCTCGATCCATACCGAGTGAATGTCATTCGGGACCCCGATGACCATGCGTTGCTCATCGGTTGAGAGCAATCGGCAACTGCGGAACCAGCGCTGATAAGCATCAGCACTCACGAGCAATTTCAGCGTTTCTTGAACTTGGAGCCAATCATGGTCCATTGATTGTTTCGTTGAAGATAAATTTTTGTTGGTGTCAAACTCCCCTGAGTCCATAGATGTGGTTCTTTTTAAAATTTCGCCGTCCCCATGATCGATAGTAAACGAGAGTTCACGTGAGGCGAGGGAGAAATTACCTAATTCAGCGGAAGAAAAAATCAAAAAATTTCAACCTGTTTTGGGATGCTTCTCTATCCCCCATACCACGGGTGTTCCACACGATGAAATTTTAAAAAGTTTTTGTTAGAGAACTTTAACTTCTCTTGATTTTTTATCAAGTTCCTAATCAAGAAATCGGCTACAACCCTCATGCTATCGTTGTTTTTTCGCTTTCCATACGCTTTGTCTTGAGTGTTGCTCCAGATGTGGTGAGAATCAGGCCCATGCGAGACTATGCGTTGGACCTGATCATTGTAGGTGTTTATTTCACTGTCATTATTGGCATTGGTTTGCGCGCCTCGCGGGGGCAAAAAACGATGGAGTCGTATGCACTCGGAGATCGCTCCATGCCGTGGTGGGCGGTGCTCGCATCGATCCTCGCATCGGAGATCTCTGCTGGGACATTTCTGGGCACACCTGGCGAAGGATTTGCGAAGCGAAATTTTGTCTATGCGCAGCTCGTGATCGGCACAATTTTAGCTCGCTTGCTTGTCGCCGCGATTTTCATCAAGCCTTTTTACAAATACTCCGTGGTGAGCATTTACGAGTTTCTGGAAATCCGATTCGGCAAACTCACCCGCCGCATGGCCTCGTTCGTATTCTTGCTGACGCGCTCACTTGCCAGTGGTTCGCGTATATTCGTTGCGGCAATTCTTTTAGTGCTCGCTTGGCAACTGGTGCATCCCGAGTTTGCCAAAATGACGCCCGATGAGCGTTTCGGGCAAGAACTCATGATCTATGCGGTATCCGTCATTCTGATTACAGGCCTCACCGCGCTCTACACCACCCTCGGTGGTATCAAAGCCGTAGTCTGGACCGACTTGATTCAAGTCAGCCTGATGTTTGGAGCCGCAATCTACGTATTCTTTTGGTTGCTGGGCAAAACGGGCGGATGGGCACCATTCGTCGCGGAAATCAAAACGCCGATTTTTGTGGATACGGGCATCAAGCCTGAACATTCATTTGGTCAATCGATCAAATACATTCTCGAACAAGAATATACGATCTGGGCTGCGTTGTTGGGTTCAATCTTCACCACACTCGCTACCCACGGTACGGACCAAGATATGGTGCAGCGTATGCTGACATCGAAGGATGCCAAGCGTGGGCAACGTGCGGTGATTGTCTCGGGTCTCGTTGATCTGCCTGTGGTCATCGGATTTCTTGCGATCGGCATATTGATTTATCGATACTACCAAATCAACCCCGATGGCGCGCCGACCAATGACGTTTTTGCCTGGTTCATGCTCCACGATCTCTCACCTGGACTGCGCGGACTGATTGCCGCAGGGCTTTTTGCCACTGCCATGGGCTCGCTATCTACGGCACTCAATGCCCTCGCCACAACCTTCACCAAGGATTGGTATCTCGGCGTTTTCCGACCCAAAGCGACATCTGAGGAGCAAATGAAGGCAGCTCGTGTTTCAACTGTCGTCTTCGCGCTCTTACTCGCCTTGATCGGTATCGGCACAGCTTTCATCAAGCTGAAAAATCCAGAACTACGAATCATTCCGATCGTGCTTGGATCATTCGGTTACACCTATGGCTCCTTGCTGGGAATTTTCCTTGTCGGTATGCTTACCAAAAACCGTGGAACTTGTCGCGGCAACAGCATTGCCATGATCGCAGGACTCTGCGCTACCTTGTTCCTCAGCGGCGCACACAATGACGTGTATGATATTTTTCACGACAAAGAAGCTCGCTTCCGCAATGCCGTAAAAGCCCTGCACCTGGCCACCGACGACCCATCCAAGGTAACTACTGAGGCCATTGCAACGAAGGCTCGGCTTCAATTAGAGGATCTCCACCAAATCTCCCAGCATCACAACGCCCAAGCACCACTCTTTTCCCCCACATGGCTTCCCACCGTTTCCTTTACATGGCGCATCATGATCGGCACGCTCTTTACCGTGGGAGTGGCTCTGCTTTTCGGCCAAAGACGAGAAACTCTCGTTGCTCTGAACGAATAATAACTTGCCATCGCGCTTCACTCACTGCTAACCATATCGTCCGTAACCGTGCTTTCTTCACCAACTCACATCGCAGGCATCCTTCCCGCTCGCTGGGGCTCTACTCGCTTCCCCGGTAAGCCGCTTCATCGACTCGCAGGAAAAACTCTCATCCAACACGTCTGGGAACGCTGCATGGAATGTCGCATGCTCGATAGCATCGTCATTGCCACCGATGACGAACGCATCCGTGACGAAGCACTCTCTTTCGGAGCTAAGGTCACCATGACGGCCGCCGATCACTCGACAGGAACTGACCGCATTGCCGAGGCCGTTCTCGCGATTCCTGAAGCCACGCACATCATCAACATCCAAGGCGACGAGCCGCTGATAGATCCCGCTCTCATCGATGAACTTGCCTCTGCTCTCGCAAACGATGCAGCATTGCCGATGGTCACTGCAGCCAATCCCATCGATGACGATGCCGCTCTGAATGACCCCAACGTCGTAAAGGTCGTGCTCGATTTCAACGGCCACGCGCTGTATTTTTCTCGCTCTCCCCTGCCCTACCAACGCAATAAACCTGCAGGCCTCATACTCTATCGCCATAAAGGCATTTATGGCTATCGTCGTGATTTTCTGGAAACATTCATCACATGGCCACCTTCTTTGTTAGAGCAAGCTGAATCGTTAGAACAACTCCGCGCACTCGAAAACGGCGCGCGGATCAAGGTCATCGTCACGCTCGATGACTCGATCGGACTTGATACCCCCGAACAAGCAGCAATTATTGAAGCTCAATTACTTTCGCGCCCCTCACACAACACCAACCACAGATCCTAACTACACTATGAAATACATCTTCGTCACCGGCGGCGTCGTTTCCTCACTCGGCAAAGGCCTTGCTGCCGCCTCCATCGGTACCCTACTCGAACAACGCGGACTCAAGGTCCTCATGCAGAAGTTCGATCCTTACCTCAACGTCGATCCCGGCACCATGTCTCCCTACCAACATGGCGAAGTTTACGTGCTCGATGACGGTGCCGAAACCGATCTCGATCTCGGCCACTACGAGCGCTTCACCTCTGGCGTGCTCTCACGCATGAACAATCTCACCTCCGGCCAAGTATTCGACTCGGTCATCAAAAAAGAACGTCGCGGTGACTACCTCGGCAAAACTGTGCAGTTCATCCCGCACGTCACCGATGAGATCAAATCGCGCATCTATGAGGTCACCAACAACAATCCAGACGTCAACGTCTTGATCACCGAAATTGGTGGCACCGTCGGCGACATGGAAGGCCTTCTTTTCCTCGAAGCACTACGCCAATTCGCGCTCGAAGTCGGCAAAGAAAACGTCTGCTTCATTCACGTCACCCTACTGCCCTTCCTCAAAGCCGCTGGTGAAATCAAAACCAAGCCGACACAGCAATCCGTTGCCAAATTGCGCGAAATCGGCATCCAGCCCGACATCATCATCTGCCGCACCGAGCACGATCTCGATGAAGACAACCGCCGCAAAATTGCGATGTTCTGCAACGTTGATAAGAAAAACGTCGTCGCGTTTCGCGATTGCGACCACAGCATTTACGAGTGCCCTCTCGACCTGCGTCGCGATAAAATCGACCGCCTCGTCGTCGATAAAATCGGTCTCGGCCACACCCCACCGCCCGCATTGGAAGAGTGGGAAAAATTTGTGCAACGCGTCATTCATCCTCGCCACAGTGTCACCATCGCTGTAGCTGGAAAATACACCGAACTGCAAGATGCCTACAAATCGATTTACGAATCACTCATCCATGCCGGTGCCGCGCACGATACCAAAGTGAAGATCGTGAAGATCGATACCGAGGCCATGGAGGACCAAATCGCCTCCGAGGTCATCGGTCACGTCGATGGCATCCTCGTCCCCGGTGGATTCGGTGATCGTGGCATCGAAGGCAAAATTAATGCCGCCAAGTATGCGCGTGAAAACAACATTCCGTATTTCGGCATCTGCCTCGGCATGCAAATCGCCACCATCGAGTTTGCGCGCAATGTCTGCGGTCTCGCCAATGCTAACTCCACCGAGTTCGACGAAAACACACCGCATCCCGTGGTCAGCTTGCAAGAAGAGCAGAAAAAACTCACCACCATGGGCAACAACATGCGCCTTGGCGCCTGTGAATCTATCCTCTTTGCAGGAACCCAAACGGCACAACTCTACCATGATGTCGATCACATCACCGAGCGCCATCGCCATCGTTTCGAATTCAACTCCGACTACCGCGAGCAACTCGAAGCCAAAGGCTTGGTCATCAGTTCGATCAGCGCCAAAGAAGGCTTGGTCGAGATCATTGAGCTCCCGACCAACAAATTCCACATCGCCTGCCAATTCCATCCTGAGTTCCAGTCCAAGCCCAACAAACCACACCCGCTCTTCTCCGGCTTCATCAAAGCCGCCCTCGAAAAGCGCATGTTGGATGAAGTGTGAGCCTGCGAGCGATGAGTGCATTTTGCTGATTTTCCGATTGGTGTTTTCACTCATCCCTGCTACACCAAGCGCGTGGACGATATTACCAGCGAACGAGATCACGGCGTGCAGCCATTAGACCAACTCATGAATGAGTGGGGGCTTAGCAACCATGGCCTCGTGGAAGCATCCCCCGAGCAACTCAATCACAAGCAAGTGCAAAAGGCCCGCAAAGGCCGTCAACTCACTTTGCACATGATGCAAAAAGTCATGCGCGGCCTCAACATCGCCATCTGGAACAAGCTCTCGAAGGAGCGAAAAGAGACGTATTTTGAGTATCCGCACCACTGGCTTTTCACCTATGCCAAGGGCTACCAACCTGATCGCGTTGATCCGAATGAAGCGCTCAAGGAGAGCCTTCGTCAGTCATGAAGCCCGCGACCATTGTTGGTTCAGGCACAGCAGGCACCTGCCTCGCTTGGCAATTTTGGTTCAGGGCATTCCCTTTTCGACTCATCGATTCAGGTATTACGGGCAGTTCTCACGTCGCCGCAGGATTAATCAATCCCGTATCGGGAAAAAATTGCACCGTTCCCGAAGACTACGCCCTGCACTATGCTGCGGCTGAAACATTTTATCAAAAAATCGAAGCATTGCTAGGAACGCAAGTTTGGCATCCGTTAGAAATCATCCGACTGATCGCACAGCGCGATGATGCGAAACTCGGCAAAAAAATGCGCGAGGGCGATGCTGCCGAATGGGTCGTGCGCAAACTGGATGAATCACCATGGTCGGATGCCTGCGCGTATTTGCTACATCACGGTGCTCGTCTCGATGTGTCCCATTTTCTCTCGGAGAGTCGGTCTTTTTTCCTGCAGCATGGTCTTGTGGGAACAGGTGAAATCAACGCTGAAAATCTTGATGATAAAAACCTTCACATCTGGTGCGGAGGAGCAAAGGGACTGATGGATCAAGTTCCCGTAGCTTGGCAACATCGCTGCGCCAAAGGTGAAATCCTTACCGTGCATGCTCCCGCATGGAAGCAAGAACGGATGATTACAGGCAGAAACTGGATGGTCCCCATCGGTCACGATCACTATAAAGTCGGCGCCTCCTACGAGTGGGTATTCGATCATATCGAGCCTACGGCAAGCGGACTGGAATTGCTGCTGCGCATCGCACGCGACCTCGGCGGCGAAGATTTTTCGATTGTGAAACATGAGGCTGGCATTCGACCCATCGTCCGCAAAAGCAAGCCTGTGGCCGGACTGATTTCTCCCAATTGCGGTGTTTTCAACGGACTGGGTTCGAAGGGCTCGCTGACCGCTCCTTGGGCCTCGGCGCATCTCGCGGCTGAAATCATCGATGGCACGACCATCGAATCAGGCTTGAGTGCCAGCGCATACTTTGCCAGCATTGCGCGCTGATTTATTTCCTCTCATGCATCCACTTTTTCCTCGAACTACCCAACTAGCCCAAGACTGGATCGCCCAAGTCTTGCGCCATGGAGATGTCGCTATCGATGCCACACTTGGCAATGGAAACGATGCACTGTTTCTCGCTCGTTGCGTCGGACCTAGCGGAAAAGTGCATGGCTTCGATGTTCAAGCTGCTGCACTTGTTGCATCCTCAGCCTTATTTCAGGCGAATCAGATTTCCGAAAACAATTACACCTGGCACTTGCTGTCTCATGGTGCCATGCAGGACGTTGTGGCTCCACCTGTTCGCGCCGTGATGTTCAATCTCGGCTACCTTCCTGGAGAAGATCACGACGTCATCACGCAAAGCACTGAAACATTGCGCGCGCTAGATGCCGCATGCTCATTAATCGAACCTGGTGGCATCATCACGATCGTATGTTATCCAGGTCATGAAGGTGGCGATTCCGAGACAGCCGAAGTGCTTGCATGGGCCGACAAGCAAGGAGCTGTATGGCACGTAGTGGTATATGAAAAACGGGCGACTCTGCGCAAAGCGCCCATCCTCATCGCCATGCAAAAGAAGGGAGCAGACACATGATCGATGACGCACATTGGATGTCACTCGCTTTGACGGAGGCCCGAAAAGGTATTGGCAAAACCGCACCAAATCCTCCCGTGGGCTCTGTGATTGTGAAGGATGGCATTTTGTTAGGCAAAGGCTGGCATCGCAAAGCGGGCACACCTCACGCCGAACGCATGGCGCTAGCCGATGCCCGAGAGCGCCATGGCGAAGCCACGATTCGTGGTGCCAGTGCCTATGTTACTCTCGAACCCTGTTCCACACACGGCCGCACTCCGCCCTGCGTTCAAGGCTTGATCGAAGCTGGCATCCGCGAAGTCATATATGCCTGTGAAGACCCCAACCCTGCGCATGCTGGACGCGCAGATCAGATCCTAACAGAAAATCAGATTACCGTTCGCAAAAACATTTTCCGACAAGAAGCCGAAGCCATTCTGCGTCCCTTTGCCAAAGTGCAGAGAACTGGTTTACCATGGGTCATTCTCAAGACTGCGATGAGTCTGGATGGTCGCATCACCCGCCCCGCTGGAGAAAGCTCGTGGCTCACCAGCGAAGAGGCTCGACTCGATGTCCAACATTTGCGCAGCGAAGTGGACATGATTCTCACAAGCGGCGAGACAGTTCGCCGCGATCACCCAGCTCTGACCATTCGAGTGCCCGAAC
Organism: Verrucomicrobiia bacterium; assembly: GCA_947460915.1. Classification (GTDB taxonomy): domain Bacteria; phylum Verrucomicrobiota; class Verrucomicrobiia; order Verrucomicrobiales; family Akkermansiaceae; genus UBA956. Next base: position 1,151 of record CANHKJ010000090.1, on the reverse strand, counting down.
TCTGCGAAGACCGCGAGCAACCATGGCGTTTGGTCATCAGTCATCACCCTGACACTCTGCCGCTCACCGCACCCTTGTTTGCCGATGCTTGGAAACATCGCACACTCGTGCGCGGCGGTGATCTCACGCAAATTCTTCGCACATGCGTCATCGAGCAAGGAATCCTCTCGGTGCTCGTCGAATCAGGCGGCAAGCTCGCCGCAGAACTCTTGCAGCACAATCTCGTGGACGAAGTCGTCACCTATCTCGCACCAATGATCACCGGAGGATTACCCGCTATTGCCGGAGAAAAAAGCCAACCCCTCAAGCTTAAAAACATCGTCTGGAGCCAACTCGGCCCTGATGTGAAGTTTCGTGGCCTCATTAAGACATAAGACACAAGACTTTTAGACATAAGATAATACAACCAGTCTTCTCACTGATCACTGCTAAGTGATCACTCAACACTTTCTGCCTCACTTCTCCAAGGCCTGACACAGCCATGCAATCCGCGCGGCAGGTGATTCCATTTCAAGCAGATTTTGCCGCATTTCAATGTCGTGAATGAATTGTTGCGAAACAATGTCTGCCAAAATCACCGGATCATCGGTGCGATGCAGCAATTCCATGACCGATTTGCGCACTTCTTCTGGCAACTCACGAATCGCATCTTCCACGCAACCACGCAATGTCGTCGTTGCCGCAGCTGCTTGATGTGGTGGCTCGAAGATCGCCGGAATCGGTTCGATTTCGGCATATGGGTAGGATTTCCCTTCGATCCAACGCAGGAATTTCACTCGGATCACACCGTGCAGCAACAAATTCGAGGTGCCATCTTCTTGCTCATGGGAAGCCCGCACAATGCCGATCGTGCCTACCCCTGCCGCGGATTGCACAGGGTCTTCCGAATCGTTCAATCGATTACACACCGCAAAAAAACAATGCCCATCAATCGTTTCCTGCAACATCTCCCGATACCGTGGTTCAAAAATACGCAGCGGCAGTCCGCCATGCGGAAACAGCACACAATCGGGAAGAATCATCACTCCCACTTGCTCCGGTAGATGTAGTGCAGACATTTTTAGTTAGATAAAAAGGTGGAAAATTTCGATCGGAATTCGCTCCGAGTTTTTAGACCATGCCACAGCTTCCCATTCTTGCAAATCGCGGAT
>CANHKJ010000089.1 GCA_947460915.1 Verrucomicrobiia bacterium | reverse complement strand
GCAACAGTGAGAGTGCCGATGCCAGCATCACCAGGGGCAATGGTGCCGTTATTAGTGACGGCTCCGCCAAGGGTGCCGATGCCTGCAAGGGTTGCGCCTGATGCAATGCTTACTGCGCCATTGGCTGTACTTTGCAGGCCGTTGATCACTAGTGTGCCGCCATTGATAGCGGTGGTTCCGGTATAGGTGTTAGCACCATTGAGCTTTTGCGTGCCGCTGCCAGCTTTGACGATTTTCCCAGGGAAGCTGCCATTGATGATGAGACCATCGAAGCTGCCGCTGCCGTTATCGGCACCGATCGTGAAGCCTGCACCGGCGGTGTAGCTGGCGATATTGAAGCCGGAGGAAATGGTGCCGCTGCCGCTAATGACATCCACGATGACATTAGCCTCTACGCCATTGAACAATGCTCCTGAAGCTACGTGGAGATCGGAGAGATTGCTCGTCCAAATGTCGTTGGCGTTGCTACCACCTGTGAGAGTGCCCTCTTGCACATCGATAAGTGCGCCGGAGGATAGGGCGAAATTGACGACTGGTGTTTGCCAGACCAAGTTACCGATTCCGGATTTACGCAGGGTTCCCGCTCCGCTAAATGTGGTGGCGGTAGCAGCGTAGGTATCGGCATTTTTGATTTCAACGACGGTACTGCTCTCGATCAGGAAGGACGAGGAGGCGAAGGTCGTGTTGTTGAAGATTACGCTTCCGCCATTGACAGTGGTCGCTCCTGTGTAGGTGTTGGGGCCATTGAGGGTGAGGACTCCGTTGCCTTCTTTGGTGAGATTAGCAGCCCCCGTCTTGATGCCTGCGGTCACGGTAGTGTTGCCATTGCCGATTATGCTGAGCCCGTATCCTGCACCTGTAATACCCGCGGCGGAACCGATGGTTAGGCTACCATTGTCTGATGAAATGAACGTGCCTGAGCTGCCTAGTGCCAAGGTTCCAATAAGTGTGTTATTTCCTGCTAGGCTGCGCAGCGCTCCGTTGCTGCTTTCTCCGCTGCCGTTGAGTATGAGGTTTTCAGCTACGGATAGGCTGCCGCTGAGTTGGAGGGTTGCATTGGTGGCGACGACAGTATTTCCTACGGTTGAGCCCAATGCACTGTTGTTTTCGATGAGTGTTACTCCATCGATTAAGTTGGTAACTCCATCATAGAAGTTGGCATTGGAAATAGTGAGTTTTTTCGTGCCAAGTTTGGTTAGGCTGCCGGTGGCGATGCCATCGGTGCCGCTGAGCGTGTAATCGAGCGTGCTGTTATCAAAAATCACCGATGTGGGGGTGACTGTGTTGTCGTTGATCAAGAGGTTGGTCGTGCCTGGTGCATCATCGCCGAAGGTTACGACGTCATTGGTGATGAACTCGGTTCCCGTATTTGCAGGAACTTGTTTCCAGTTGAAGCTTCCAGCAACTGCCGTTGTGCTCCAGACGCCGCTTTGTGCACCACTCCAACGCACATCTTGACCGCCGATTTTGAGAGTGATGGCAGAGCCGGTATCGATGATGGTAGCCACTTGGCGACCGCTCAGACCTGCAACTGTGCCTGCGGAGAAATCCGCAATATTGCCGGAGAAGCTGCCGTAGTTGATGAGCGGGATTTCATCGCCGACTTTGAGCGAGGGTGCTTTCAAAATATCGAAGACCACGGAGCCATTCGCGCCATTTGTGGTAAGAGCGCTGGTGACGGTGAGTGAGTTGAGATTGTCGGTGCGGATGTTGATTTTCGCATCGCCCTGGAAGGTGAGGTTATCAAAGCCGAGGTCATCCGTAGTGCCGTTGCCGTGGTTGACGACATTGGTCGCGCTATCGGCAATCGTGACATTGGTAAGAATGCCAGAGCCATCGATGCTGCCTGCTGTGACGGTTACGTTAGGCTGGACAATCGCGCTGCTATTGGTGACAAATGCGGCAGTCGCACCATTGACTGTGATACCACTAGTAGTGTTGATTTCGCCAGCACCAGCGAGGCGCAATGTACCATCGGTGATGTTCGTCGTGCCTGTGTAGGTGTTGATTCCAGTAAGTTGCTGAACGAGTGGTCCGCCGATGGCGAGGTTGATTTTGTTTGTTGCGCCATCTTTAATGATCCCTGAAAAACTGCGTGTGATCAAAGGATTGAGCGTCAGTGTGGAGTCAACGGCACCGTTGTTGGTGATGTATGCGGGATTGATTCCATCTTCGTTGACGCGATTCAGACCTGCTGCAGCTTGTTGGAAGCCATTGAGGTCGAGGGTACTTGCTCCGGCAATGCTGCTGGTGCCTACTTGCAGCAATGCGGCTGCTGGCAATGTATTGTTAGCGCCGAGGATGAATGCTCCACCGCCGCCATAAATTTGTGTGGCTCCAGTCCAATTGTTTCCTGTTCCAGATAGGGTGATGTTTCCTCCAATGGCATTGCCGTGGCGGAATGCGATGATCGATCCAGCGACGCTTTCGGTGATGTTACCACTGATGGTAAGGTTAGCGCTGTCTTGGACGCCGATGCGGGTGTTGGGCGTGGCGTCAAAAACGATGTTTCCTGCCCAAGTGTTGCTGCCGGTCAATGCTGTGATCGAGCCACGTTGGACTGCTGCGTAGCCATCCTTGACTGCGGTAAGTCCAGGTCCAGCGATGTTGATCGTTTGGCCTGCACCGTCGGTCACGCCTGCGCCTAAAGCAAAGGCGGCACCGTTTGCTACGGTGATGTTTCCAGTTGTGGTATCTGCAAGTTCTTTGATGATGACACCTCCTTGCACGGAGACATTGCCCGTGTAGCTGTTTGCTGCGGTGAAGTAAGCGAGGCTGGTTCCCGTTTTGGTGATGCCTGTCGCTCCGGTGATGAGACCTGGTCCGCTGAAAAAATAATTCGCTGTTGAGTCGATCACCATGCTGAGCGGAGCGCGATCTGCGGTGAGGGTCACAGCGCCGGCTCCTGCGTTGGGGAATGTGACAAGAGCGGGCTCGGAGTAAGCGGCGCTGTTGGTGTTCCAGTTGTTGGTGGCAGTGTCCCATGAGCCAGTTCCCGCTGACCAAGCAAATGATGTGGCGGATGGGGAGGTGACGATCAACTGCAGGACAGAACCCGTATCATTCAGAGTGGCGACCATGTTGGACGGCAAGGTGCCTAGAGTAAAAGTGCCACTGGTCGTTCCGTAATCGATGATGGTAAACGTACCAACGGGAATGCTCGATCCGCTTATATTGATCACAGCGCTGCCACTTGCGGTGAGCGTAGTTGCGTTGATGACTGCGGGGTTGCTTGGATTGAATGTGCCGAGGTTGAGATCGAGTGCTCCACCGTTGCTGATTAGCTCGGGGGTGGTGATGCCTGTAGCATTCGCGCTGAGTGTGAGTGACGCACCCGATGCGATGGTTGTTTTGGCGAGCGATGTTGTGGTGGCAGGAATGATGAGTTTTCCAGCATTCACCTTGGTTTCACCGGTGTAGGTATTCGCGCCTGTAAGCGTAAGTGTGCCTGTTCCATTTTTGGTGAGACCGCCACCCGTGGATGCTACATCGGTTAGCAAAGGCTCGCCGATGGTAATGTTGAAGCTGTTTGAATCGATGATCGCGCCGTTGCTTTTGATGAAAACATTCGTGGTAGCGAGGTCGGCGAGGAACGCTGCGTTGTTTTGTCTCGCTTTCAACGTCCCGCCATCGATGTTGATGTTATTGGTTCCCAGCGCCCGCGTAAAATTGTTTAGCAGCAATGTTCCGTTATTGATGTTTACCGTGGCAGTTGTCGCATTGAAATTGAGAGTCGTTAGGGTGCCGGTGCTGCCATTGCCAATGGTGAAAGTTGAATTGGCACCGCCGCCTAAGCCCATGGCTAAGGGGCGGCTGGTTTCGTAGTCGCCACCATCGAGGATCAAAGCTGCAGTGTTATTCGAGTTGCCGATTACGTCCTCGCCAAAGGGGCCGAGCGTAGAAAATTTACCACCTGTGATGCGCAGTGTACCGCCCCCTGCAGTGCCGCTACCGATGACTAGTCCACGACCGGTGTTGGGTGGTTCGTAAATCGTATTCCCCTGTGCCGCGGTGTAGCGTAATTCGTTCGCTGCGGCGTTGTTGACGTTGAGTCGGTGATTGTATGTGCCGTTGGTAGGTGCCGGACCAGCCGTGAGCCCTGTTCCCGTGAGCCAGTTGCCGCTGACGGTCCAATCTGTGCTGGTGAGACCTCTCCACTGATAGGTGGCAGCTTGGGTGAGCGTGGCGGAAAGAGCGGCGAGTACGCTGCTAAGTATCAAGTTCTTGGTGTTGTTTTTCATAAGTATAGAAATCAAATGTTGCCGAGGAAGCTCAATTTCTGTTCGAAAAACAACGGAGGCAGATGATGGTGAGTCACCTGAGGTAAGCGGGTTTTTGGGTTGGAAACTGAGTTTTAGAATCGAATCAGAAGTCGGGGAGGCGATCCTGTTTCAAAAAATCACTACCGATGATGGCTGAATCTGACGTTTTTTGTGCATTTTTTTCGAATGAAGATTTTTCATGAATAAAGTCTTAGGGGCTACCGATTTGATACGTGAGGGAAATTTCTTCCGCGCTAAGGACGCGCGAGAAGATCGCAAGGTGATCAAGGCGTCCCACGAAATTGCGAACGCGCTGGTTGGTGTATTGCCCCAGAATCCATTGATTGTCCTGGCTCTTGCCATCGGCACCCCAGTTGCCAAATTCCATTTCCCCAAAGGCAATGGGTATGCTTTTGGCAAATGTGCCATTCCCCACGTTGATTCCATCGCGGTAGTGGATGACTTCGCCTGTGGCGCAGTTGTATGTGGTGACGATGTAGAGCCAGCGACCGAAATCGAGTCCGTTGAAGCCTTTTCCGCTGACGGGCCCGTTCCAATTGTCTGGATTCACGGGGTCGGTGGTATCGCACAATTGCGTGAGTCGCATTTCACCACCGCGCTCAATATTCCAGTGCAGACTGCCCGTTTGGTAGTGAGTGGGGAGCATCAGCGAGTTGTAGTCGTTCGGCAAGCTATCGACGCGAATCCAAGCGCTCATGGAAATGTGTTGGTGCTCACCGGGGATGGTGAAACGAAGGCGATCACCACGGCTGCGGAATTCGAGTCCACTCTTGCCTTTCCAGCGGCCACCTGTCCAACCGGCTCCGACGATGGAGGCATCGAATTTCCCACTTGTCGCGACTGATTCATTGCGTACGCTTCGGCTCCACTCATCGGCATTGTCGAAAGTGTAGAGCACCAGAGTGTTCGGATCGCGGGCGAGAGAATCATTGACGTTTTTCCAGTCTTGGAGACGGCGCTTCAAGTCAATGCTTGCGCGCTTCGAGAGTTCCTTGCCATTGGGGAAATCGGCAGGGCGCACGGGGACTTCTTGCAAGGTGTTGCCATTGAGCTGTAGCGCCTTGGATGCCGGCAAAAGCAGAGGTTTGGACTGATTTTGATTGGTGGATAGCTCGACGGAGCCATCGAAGCAATGCACCTCTGGCCCTTTGTCGGCAGAAACTTCGAGCCCGAAGGAGGTGCCGAGGTCTTTGACATTGAGGCCAGGGGAATCGAGCACAAATCCGTGGGCGGGCTCTGGCACGTATGCACTGGCTTTACCGGTTGCTAAATAGGCAGAGTTATCCGAATCGAGTCGGAGTTCGGCAGGGCCATTGACGAGAAGGCGAGCGCCGCTGAGGAATTCGATTTGTAGTGTGCCTTGGGCGATGCGGATCCAGCCGGCTGTGAGGGTGGAACCAGTGGGGTGGATTTCCAGAGGGTCGCTCCACTGAACGTCGGTGGCGCTTTTGAGCACGGCGACGGGCGTAGCGGTTTCCATGAGCGTGGAAATTGGTCCGTCGATTGCTTGCTGGGATAGGGTAGGGGAGATGGTGTCGTCTTTTTTGCCAAGTTGGAGCACCAGCCACAAGGAGACGCAAGCTGCGAGGGAGGTGATAGCAGGGAAAAACCAGGAATGGGTGGGGCGTGTGGTGATTTTTTCAGGGCTGCGCGAGATTGCGATTTCGCGCAGTTGGGTGTCGATGTTGGCATGGGTGCGCAGAAAATCTCTCGCCTGGGGGCTGTGGCGCAAAAGCTCGTTTAGAGCATCGATCTCTGCCACGGGAGCATCGGCGTTCAGTTTTCCATCGAGGTAATCAAGGAGGCGTTTTTTGTCTTCTTGCTTCATAGAGTTGATTCTTTGCTTATGGTTTTCTCAATGCAGTCCTGCAATTCCAGTCGGATGCGGCGCAAGAGTTGGTAAAGGCTATTTTCGCTGCGATTGGCCTCAAGGGCAATGTCTCGCATGCTTTTCTTTGGTGTGTAACAAGCGAGAATGAGCTCGCGCCGATCTTTCGGGAGTTTTTTCAGGCAATGCTCGAGGGCGTTCATTTGTTGTGAGTGCAAGCTGAGGTCATCCGCAGCTTCATCGGCGAGCTTGGCGACCACATCAGGATCGAGCACGATGCGGTCACGGGCTTTATTCCTGCGGTAGGTCATTACCTCATATCGAGCGATCACGCAGGCCCAACGGGGGAATGCTTCGTGGTCGTGAAGTTGGTCAAATTTTCGCCATGCTACCAAAGCTACCTCGGGCATCACTTGATCTACATCCTCAAACGAAGGCAGTAGTGTGCGCAGAAACGAGCGGATCACGGGCTCGTAGGTGGAGAGCAAGCGGACAAAACTTTCGTCTGTAATATGAGATTCATCGGCCATGATCTTTTAGCAACGCCACAACATGTTCAAATATGCCGATTTTTCTGCTGACTGTATGATTTTTCCATGCTGTTTGGATATTTTCGTGAAAAATTGGATTTTTTTCGTTTTTTTTGTCAGATTTTCTCATTTTGCGGCGTTATAGGTTATGAAACGCTGAACGTATGTTCTGCTGTTTCCGCTCCGAGGTCAACTGGAGAGCGTAAATTACCGATGATTTCCCCTAAAGGGAACACCTCCCCGCGGACTTGGATTATGGGTTTTCCACGATCCGCGGGGAGGTTGCAACGGAGCTTTACTCGATTTTGGAGAATTTTTCAGCAATGGGGCTTTTTCAGTGATAGGGCTACAGATTGCCACGAAAATACATTTGAGCACAAATTCATTAACAATGGGTAGTCATCATCTAGGGAACCCATCACAAAAACTTCAAACCTCTGCGTCTCTGCGCGAAAATTTTCATCCGAGCTTCATGCCAAGTGGGATTTTTCTTTTGAATTCGATTACTCGTAATTTTTGTAGCGCTTGCTCAGCGAGCTGAAATATCCCACATACTCTGAGGAAAAATCCGCTCCGCACAAAAATCTGATCTCGCAACAAGATTTTGCTTGTGAAATTTTTCACAAGCGTACACGGTTCGCGCACCGCAACACGCTATGGCCAATATTTTTCCTCGCTGGACCAATCTGTTACCGCTGAAAATCGCAATCTGTGCCGGTTCCGTCGCCGTTGGCGTAGTCGCTGCCTTTACGGTATACGCTACTCCCAAATCGACTGTTGTCGGCTATCAGCCCTCGCAGCCCATTCCTTTTTCTCACAAGATTCATGTGGATCAACTCGGTCTCGATTGCCGCTATTGCCACTCGTTTGTGGACAACTCGGATCACTCGAACCTTCCTTCTGCCAACACTTGCTGGAACTGCCACCAACACGTGCAACGCCAGAGCCCCAAGCTTGATCCATTGCATCGCGCGATGGACAAAACACACCCGCTTTATGACGGTAAGCCGATCCAGTGGGTGAAAGTTCACAAAGCACCTGACTACGTGAAATTCAGCCACTCCGCTCACGTGAACCGCGGTGTTTCGTGCGTAAGTTGCCACGGTCAAGTTGACCAAATGGAAGTTGTTTTCCACGCGAAAAATCACTCGATGGGCTTCTGCTTAGAATGCCATCGCAGCCCGGAAAACGAGGTTCGCCCGCTGGAGGAAGTTTTCAATCTGAAATATGATGCCGCCCAGTATCTCAAGGACAATGTGGTGCTCAACGACAAAGGCGAGCGCATCACTGAGCCCAAAGAATTCGGTAAGCAACTTAAGGAAACTTTCAAACTGCAGCCCAAGGAAAGCTGCGCCACCTGCCACCATTAATTTTTTCACCTGATTCATCGAACGATCATGAGCAAACGCATTTTGCAACATCCCGAAATTCCAGCAGGGGAGAACACCATTTCCTGGCGCAGTGTGGGCCAACTGGAAGGCTCGCAAGACTTTCGCAACACCCTCGACCGTGAATTTCCTCGCGCCGCTGCAGAGATGGCAGACGAGGCCGATGCCGAAACATCACGCCGCTCGTTTTTGAAGCTGATGGGTGCCTCGACAGCACTCGCTGGCTTGAGCATGGCTGCCTGCCGTCGTCCAGAGAAATACACGGTTCCTTATACCCAAGCTCCTGAGTGGGTCATCCCAGGAAAAGCTCTCTACTACGCATCCGCCATGCCTCGCCCCAGCGGTGCGACACCGGTGGTGGTGACGACATTTGAAGGCCGTCCGACCAAGCTTGGCCCGAATACCTTGCATCCTGATTCCGATGGCACCGATGCCTTCGTGCAGGCATCGATCCTCGACCTCTATTCTCCTTCGCGCTCGCAAAAAGTTCTGCATCACGGTGCTGCCGCTGATCTCGCAGGTTTGGAAGCCGCCCTCAAAGAGGTAACCACTTCAGGTAAGTTCGGCATCGTTTTCGGTGCGGATGAGTCACCGACCCGCAGCCGCTTGGCTAAGGAAATCGCCGCCAAGTTCCCTGCTGCGAAGTTTTATTCTTACGAGTCTCTTTCGCCCGCAGCATCCGCAAGTCGTCAAGTGGCTGATTTTGCCAAAGCCGACCGCATTTTGGCTCTCGATTGCGATTTCGCATCGCTCGACCCACAAGGCCCGATCACTCCGTTCTTTGATCGTCGCAAGCCCGAGGGCAAAGGCTACAAATCCAAGCGCGACAAGAAATCCATGAACCGCCTTTACGCGGTGGAAAGCTTGTTCACACTCACCGGCGGCATGGCCGATCACCGTTTGCGCATCGAGCCAAGCAAAGTCATCCGCATCGCTGCTGACATTGCTCGCCAAGTCATGGCAAAAACCGGTGGCTCCGCTCCTGCTGAACTTTCTGCCTTCGCGCCAGTTACCGAAGAAAAAATCGTCAAGTGGGTCGCCGCTTGTGCTGATGACCTCGTTGCTTCGAAAGGCAAATCACTCGTTCTTGCCGGTTCACGCACCTCTTCCGCACTGAAAGGCATCGCCTTTGCCATCAATACCGCGCTCGCGAGCTTCGGTGCGACTCTGCAATCGATCGCATCAGACAACGCCGGCTTTGGCGACATCGCAGCGCTGAAAAAAGATCTCGATTCCGCCGCGATTGAGCACGTGATTTTGCTCACGCCTGCCAACGTAGCATTCGATGCACCCGCTGATCTTGCAATTGTCGAATCCCTGCAAAAAGCCAAATCGAGCATTCATTGGGGCCTGCGCACCGATGCCTCAGCTCACGCTGCCACTTGGCACGTTCCCGCTGCTCACTATCTCGAAAGCTGGTCGGACGCTCGTTCTGCTAACGGCCACTACACGCTGATTCAGCCTATGATTTTGCCGCTCTACGATGCCGCAGTATCAGAGCTGGAATTGCTTTCCGCGTTGCTTGACGGAAAAATCACCAGTGGTGAGGAATCCGCCGCTTTTGCTGCCGTGCGCAAGTCTTTCACAGGCGATGATGCAGCATGGAAAAAAGCCCTGCGCGAAGGATTCGTTGCTGGTGCTGCTGCCAGTGCGCCTGCCGCAGCGCCAACATTGACTGCTGATAAGCTCGCCGACGCCAGTGAGCAAAGTCTCGACGTGATTTTCTCCACCGATGGCTCGATTTATGATGGTCGATGGATCGACAACGCATGGCTCCAAGAGTCACCCGATCCAATCTCGAAACTCACATGGGACAATGCCGCTTTGATCGCTCCGAAGACAGCCAAGGCTCTCGGCATTTACGATCAAGTTATTGCTCTGGAAAGCCCACGCGCAGCCAGCCCCGTCGATGGCGAAGCCGGTAACCGCCGTGCTCCCGTAATCAGCATTTCGCTCGGCGGCAAGTCGATCGAAATTCCCGTATTGATTGCTTTCGGACTCTCTGAAAATACACTCGTTCTTCCCGTCGGCTACGGCCAAGGCTATGATGCCGAAGACGAACTGGCTCGTGGACCACTCAATGCCACCCACGTCGGCCTTGTTGGTGTGAACCGCGGTGTCAACGTCAATCAACTGCGCACCAGTGCTACAACTTACCTCGCTCAGGGCGCAAAAGTGACCCTCACCGAGAAACGTTATTCGGTCGCACTCACGCAAGAGCACCACGCGATGTATGGTCGTGCTCTCGCTCGCGAAATTTCCACCATGGACGTGGAAAAACATCATCACCACTACAGCTTCGAGCAGCAATACGATGGCGTCGCCAAACAAGGCAACGACTCGCATGCTCCCGAAAACATGTCGCTCTACAAGCAAGAAGGTTCCGCTACATGGAATCCTGGCAAAGACGGCAAAGCACAGCCATTGCTCAGCGATGACTTGCATCAGTGGGCGATGAACATCGACCTCTCTTCCTGCATGGGCTGCAATGCTTGCCTTGTGGCATGCCAAGCCGAAAACAACATTCCGGTTGTCGGCAAAGAGCAAGTCGCCAAAGGTCGTGCGATGCACTGGATCCG